>JAJXWC010000126.1 GCA_021781855.1 Bacillota bacterium
TAACAGGGCATGAAATTGTTTCGTTTTCAGGCTTAGCTCAGGCACATTGGCTTTCCCTACCGCCTGTTGTTATCCCGTTTGCAAGTTACCATTGGGCTTTTTATCCAAGTGCAATATTGACAATGGCGCCGATTGCTTTTGTTACAATGACCGAGCATTTTGGGCATATCATGGTCTTGAACAGCTTGACAGGAAAAGATTATTTCCAAGAACCTGGACTGGATAAAACGCTGACAGGTGATGGCGTAGCACAGATTATTGCAGGATTTCTCGGTGCGCCGCCAGTTACATCTTATGGCGAAAACATCGGTGTTATGGCAATTACGAAAATTCATTCAATCTATGTGATTGCAGGCGCTGCAGCTTTGGCTGTGGTGGTAAGTTTCATCGGAAAAATCACGGCACTGTTGCAGTCCATTCCTGCGCCTGTCATCGGCGGAGCTTCAATCGCCTTGTTTGGTGTCATTGCAGCAAGTGGGCTCAAAATTTTAGTGGAAAACAAGATTAATTTTGATATTAAACGCAATCTCTTGATTAGTTCAGTAGTGCTCGTCGTCGGGATTGGCGGCATGATTATCAATATCACACAAAATCTGCAAATTTCATCTGTTGCGATTGCGACGGTTTTAGGAATTGTGTTAAATTTGGCTTTGCCTGTGGAGGAATAAAATGGATAAACGAAAATTTGGTTTAGCATTAACGGGATTGATTATTTTGGCAAATATTGTCATTCCGATGGAAATCTCAGCAAAAATTGATTCAAAATTTGGACACGCTGGTTTTCGATTTCGTAAAAAAGGATTGCTTGATACAGTAATCGCTGACGAAAAAACAGACAAATCAGTCAGTAACATTTACAACATCAAGAACAAATAAAGCACGGAGGGAGCCGAAAATGTCCGTCAAAAATGGTCATGTGAGATTGTCAAATTTGACAAGCATGGAAAATTTGTCTACAGAAGAAGTTATGGCGCTGATTCAGCGAGCTTCGGAATTCAAAATAGGAGAAGCGCAATTTACAGCTGACCGCCAGATTTTTGTCAGTAATCTCTTTTTTGAAAACAGCACACGAACGCACAATTCATTTCACGTTGCTGAGCGCAAATTAGGTTTGGACGTAGTGGAGTTTGATGCGAAAGAAAGTAGCATGAGCAAGGGGGAAACACTCTATGACACGGTTTTGACCCTTTGTGCACTTGGTGTTGAGGTGTGTGTCATTCGCTCGTCAGTGGAGAATTATTATGACGAACTTGTCCAATCTCCCAATATTACGGCAGCAATCGTCAATGGCGGTGACGGGAGCGGTCAGCACCCTAGCCAATGTTTGCTGGATTTGATGACCATTTACGAAGAATTCGGAAAATTTGACGGCTTGAAAATTGCAATTTCTGGTGATTTGACCCATTCGCGTGTCGCGCGCAGCAATATGCTCGCCTTGCACAAACTCGGGGCAGAGCTATATTTCACAGGACCTGCCGAATGGCACAGTGCTGAATTTGACGCCTACGGCAAATATGTACAGCTTGACGAAATTTTGACCGAATTGGACGTGCATATGCTATTGCGTGTGCAACACGAACGCCATGCCAGTGGTGAAATTTTCTCAAAAGAAAGCTATCACAAGCAGTACGGTTTGACCCTAGAGCGTGCAGCAAAGCTCAAACCGACCGCTATTCTCATGCATCCAGCACCTGTCAATCGCGATGTCGAAATCGCCGACCAGCTCGTCGAGAGCAAGCAAAGCCGTATCGTGCAGCAGATGACAAATGGTGTTTATATCCGCATGGCGATTCTCGAAGCAGTCCTGCGTGGCAGAAAGAAAGCAAAATAACATTGTACTGTTCCAAAGCCCTGCTTTTTCGGCTAACTACGCTTTGGCGCTTGGCGGTAAACGCCAAGTAAATGAACGCAAAGCTAGGTTAGCCTTCAAAAGCAAAACGGGCTTTAGAACAAGTTGATTACGCCTTCACGGGCGAAAAAGAAAGAAGATAAGATAATGATGAGCAAGAGACTTTTAATCTTAGAAGACGGCACAACATTTGAAGGCGAAGCGATTGGCGCTGCTGGCGATGTGACGGGTGAACTCGTCTTTAGCACAGGAATGACAGGCTATCAAGAGTCGATTACAGACCAGAGTTACAACGGTCAGATTCTGACCTTTACCTACCCGCTGATTGGGAATTACGGAGTCAATCGTGATGACTACGAATCTATTCACCCGACTTGTAAAGCTGTTGTGGTTCACGAAGCAGCACGCAGACCGTCAAATTGGCGGATGCAGCTTTCTTTTGATGAATTTTTAAAAGCCAAAAATATTCCGGGCATTTCGGGAGTAGATACGCGTGCCATCACTAAAATCGTCCGTGAGCACGGTACGATGAAAGCAGCGCTTGTAAGCAGCAACGATGAACTTGAACATCAAATGAGCCAGCTCAAAGCAACTGTTTTGCCGACCAACCAAGTCGCAACAAGCAGTACCACAAGCGCTTATCCATCACCCAATACAGGAAGAAAAGTCGTTGTTGTCGATTTTGGACTGAAACACAGCATCTTACGTGAACTTTCCAAGCGTCAATGTAATATTACGGTAGTGCCTTACGACACAACTGCCGAGGAAATCCTCAACATGCATCCAGACGGTGTCATGCTCACAAATGGCCCTGGCGACCCGACAGATGTGCCAGAAGCAATCGAGATGATTCGCGGCATTCAAGGAAAAATTCCAATTTTCGGCATCTGTCTTGGTCATCAGCTTTTCAGCCTTGCTAATGGTGCAACAACCTACAAAATGAAATTCGGCCACCGTGGCTTTAACCACGCTGTGCGGGAAATTGCAACAGGACGCGTCGATTTCACCAGTCAAAATCATGGTTATGCTGTCTCCACAGAAAATCTGCCGACGGACTTGCTCATTACGCACATCGAAATCAACGACCAGTCAGTCGAAGGGCTACGCCACAAACGCTATCCTGCCTTTTCTGTACAGTTTCACCCAGATGCAGCGCCCGGACCGCATGATGCAAGCTATTTATTTGATGATTTCATGGACCTCATGGATAATTTTAAATGAGATGAAGCAAAATTTTCGCATATGGACTCATAAGCGCAAGAAGAATTTAAAACTTGCAGTATAGGCTAACGAAATAAAAAGGACAAGTATGTCCTTTTTTTATTTAGAAAAATTAAAAAAAGATTTATTAAAAATCAATTTTATTTCTAAATATATGTTTAAGTGAAATAAATTTTCGAATGATACATTTTTTTGCAATTCAAATTAAATTGGTGTATAATCCTATTTGTAAGTTTTATTCATAGAGAATAATTTTGAAAACGTGTAACAGACGAAAGACCAAGCAGAAATGAGAAAATTTAACAAACATGAAAAAGATAAAAATCCTCCTATTTAGCATTATCACAAGTTTTATTTTTATTGAAGTAAGCGCTGTCCGCGCAGGGACGCTTGACTTTTCTGTCAATCCTGTCTTACCTAGCAACCAAGTAACAGCAAATGAAGGCTATTTTGACTTATTGATGAGTCCGGGGGCAAGTCAAACAGTAAAAGTTGAGCTCATCAATAATCAGTCAAAAGCAATCACAGTGGATATTGCAGCAGCAAGCGCAACAACCAATGTTAACGGTGTTGTTGTTTATTCGCCCACCACAACTCCACTTGATAAAAGTCTGAAATATAATCTTGCCCATCAAGTTGAGCTTCCAAATAAAATCACCTTACAACCTAAAGCTACGCAAACGGTCTCCATCACGGCAAATATGCCGAACAGCAGTTTCGACGGTGTTATTGCAGGGGGGATAACTTTTAAAGAAGAAAATCAAAAAAGCACTTCCTCTCAAAAAGGAATGACTGTTGACAACGTTTATCAGTACGTGCTCGGATTTCTCATGCGTCAAAATAAGACAAATCTCGCTCCAACACTCACGATGAACAATGTCCAAGCCGCCCAAGTCAATTACCGCAATGTCATCAATGCCACTTTGCAAAATTCGGCGATGGCTTACCTGAAAGATATGAATGTTAATGCAACAGTACAAGGCATTAGCGACAATACTTTAAAATACACCTACAGCAATAGTGCGATGGAAATGGCACCCAATTCATCATTTAATTTGCCCATTCCAGTCTCAATTCAGGGAGCCGTTCAAGCAGGTCAGACCTCTCAGCCACTCAAAGCGGGCAAATATCAGCTCAGCATGACAGTTTATGGACAAAAAGATGCTGCAGGTAACTATCAGGCAAATGTCAATGGAATTGCCACGAAATACGATTATAAATGGACACTCACTAGAGATTTTACCGTCAGCGCTCAAGAAGCCACAAAGTTAAACAGCAGCGACTTAACCGTTCCAAAAGATAACAGCGTCAACATTCTACTGATTGTAGGACTGATTCTCATTTTCCTCCTCATTCTCCTGATTATTTTCCTCATCTTGCACCGCAGAAAAAAGGCAAAAGAAACGCAGAAGCAGAATGCCCTCGAAAATGAACTCGCCGAAATGAAAGCTAAACTTCAAAAGATTGAATCAAAAGAAGAAAAATGAGGTATTTTTATACGATTTAAATACGAAAAAAACGTAAAATATTAATTTGCTAAAAAGTAGTCAGGAAAAAGATAGAAAATATTTGCTTTTGAATAAGAAGTAAAAAGGAGCAAAAAATGCAAGCACGTATAAAAAGCAGAAGTCGTTCTTCACCAATGACTTCAAAATAAGCAATACCAAATTTTAATGGGAATTTTCATTTGAAAATATCGAATGGAAAGGAGGAAAAAAGAAATAATGAAAAAAGCGAAAATTGGAAAAATTGCAGCCGTTACCTTGCTTGTTTTTGCTGAGTTTGCGCCAGTGCCTAATGTTTTTGACCACAGTTCAAATGTTTCAATAGTAAAAGCAGCAACTTCAAATACATCAACATTAGTTCCCGGCTCAACAATTTCTAATCCAAATGTTTCAAATGCAGCAGTCACTGTATCTCCTAACAATCCGAGCTATTGGCCGACCTTTAAGACCACAGGCGATGGAACAGGGATGCATGCGTCAATAGGGATATTGAACTTAACTTCGGGAACTGGAACATCTACTGCCTCAGTAGCCATTTATAAACAAGCGATTGACATGACTCAGCCGATGTCCATGAGTACGACTTTTGAAGTAGCCAATACGAATCCTAGCTGGTATCCAGGTGACTTTCTTGGCTTTCTCTTAACGCCTGTAAGTTCGTCTGGTGCAACTGCAGGTGGTTCGGGGAGTGGTTTAGGAGTACAAAGTCTTGCCAATTCGGTGGTTTTAGGTCGCCAATATACGAACTACTTTAGTTCATGGACGGGCTTACCTATATCGCTTGGAATGAGTGCAATTCCAATGGCTTTGATTGAGACAACAGACAGCAGTGGTAATATTGCCAATAGTAGCGGAAATGGTAGTGCGATTTATCACAATTCAACGGGAACAGGAAATGTTACCAGTACCAATCAATCCGTAGGAACACTCGTACCTTTTGCAGGTTCAGCCTTGACTAATCCTTGGCCGAATGGTCCCATCACAACGGTAGGGACAATCGTGAAAAGTAGTGTCTCTATCCAGTGGACACCGACCTCAAGTACGGCGACCACGGCAACAGGAAATCTCAGTTTGACTGTTGACGGAACCACTGTCACGGACTCTGGCATCACGATGGAAAGTACGATGTCAGCAGGCTACTGCTCTTCTGATGCTAGCTCTCAAGGGATTAACCAAGTGGAGCTCACAGGCTCATCATTTAGTTATACTCCAGGTTCTGTTCCCGTAGTGATTAACTATAAAGATGCTAATGGCAATACGCTGGCGACAAGCACAACTGTTCAAACACTCGCAGGAGATACAATCGGCGTCAACGCACCGCAAGAAACAGTCAATAATAATGATACCTATGACTACTTAACTCCTCAGATTTCAGGTTATGCAGTAAAGTCCATCACGGCAGCAGTACCAGCAGCGAATAATAGCCAAGCGGCAGTTGCTCAAAACTTTGCTAATTCTGCAACGAACCCCAATGTGATTAATGTCGTGTATACACCAGTAGCAGCGATTACCAGTCGAAACTCAAAGATTGTCCAAAATTCCGCAGCTTATCCGACCACATGGAGTCCTGCGGATAACTATGTTGACGGCGTGGATAGTAATGCTAATCCAATTCCCTTTAGTGCTGTAACTTATAAAGTTACCAGTGCCCCTTCGGGTGCCAATACACAAGGTGGCACGATGGTGGATACCAATACTGTCGGAAATTATACCGTTGTTTATTCTTATACAGACCCAGTAAAAGGTGTTATTACGACAAGCTGTACGGTTACCGTTACGCCCTTAGCAGTCCTTAACAGTAAGAATTCAACGATACTGAAAGGTTCAGTATGGAAAACCTCAGACAACTATGTGTCGCGCACAGACAGCCTACGCAATGCAATTCCCTAATATGCGACGCAAGTATCGGTGACCAATGCCCCATCAGGTGCCAATACGCAAGGCGGCTCGGTGGTTGATACTTCGGTATGTGGAAGTTATACTGTAACTTACAGTTATCTTGATACGAATACAGGA
>JAJXWC010000127.1 GCA_021781855.1 Bacillota bacterium
ATAAAGCCAGCCGAGAAGTTGTTAACCAGCATCTCAAGACCGACACGCGTTTTTGGCTGAATCCAAGCATCAAATTTTTTAATTGCCCATGCGCCAAAAGGCCCTAAAATCATGGCACCGAGAATCATGGTGACACTATTCGTTGCAACTGCATGACCAGCAGCAACATTGACTTGTGTAATTCCACCACCTGCTGCCATCATGAAAGCAGAACCTGCTGCCGCACCGTGGCTTCCAATAATGGTATCAGGATTTGCACCACCCAAATGCACGGTTGCCGTTGCGATAATCGCACCAAAAGCAGATACCGCACCGACAGCACCACCGCGATGCTCATAAATTTGTTTACCACCTGTATAGGCAATCATGATAGGAATCAGATAAGTCAACATCGGACTAATCATAATCGCAATTTTGCTTGTCCAAACCGCACTACTTGGCCAAATTAGATTAATCCAGCCCCCAGGTGTGAGAAAGATAGATGTCATGAATCCCCAAGCAATCAGAATGGGAATGTTCGGCATGACCATCATAGAGAGGAAAGTCCCGACTTTTTGCACGCGGACTTTCAGTGATACTTGTTCTGCCATATGAGAACTCCTTTTTTAATAGTTACTATATATCTATTGTAATTGCTTACATTTATTTTGTAAATAAAAAGAATGGCACATTTTATTGTGCCATTCTTTAGATTAATGAATAATTGACAATTTTATCAAAGAAAAATCTTTTCGAGCTCCCACGGTTCTAATTCACAGTATTTTCAGAATTATAAGCCGCTGACGAAGCTAACATACTCATCAATTCCTGAGGCCCTGTGCTGCTGGCCATTCGAAAACGCGGCAAAGTCAGTAAGCCGTTGGAAGCAGAAGCAGCCTGCGCAACCGCCCCATTTCTTCCTGGGTCAAGAAGTCCGAATTTATAACCCAAGCTGCTATCAAGCTGCAAGGTTTCCTGATTGTAACCTCCCGCAGGATAGCAAATAATATCCGTGTTTTGTCCCAGTTCCTGATTAAGCTCCTTTTGCGACTGCTGAAGCTGATAAGTCGCATCCGAAGTGCTCAGAGTCCCTAAATCCAAATGGCTTACCGTATGACTTTCAAAATCTACTAAACCACTTGCCTGCATTTCCTTAATCTGCGCCCAGGTCAAAATTCCCGGCTGCTGCTTATCCACAAAGCCTGTGATAATAAAAGCCGTCGCATGCATATGATATTTCTTCAGCAGAGGAAAAATATCTCGATAAACCGTCAGAGAACCATCATCAAAAGTCAGCCAGACCATTTTATTACTTGGTTTCGTTTTTGTTGTCAAAATCTTCTCAGCTTCAGACGCCGTTACTGTTGTATAGCCAGCTTGCTGCAAAGCTTGCAAATTCGCCTCAAACGTTGAGGTCGGCATCCAGTTACTATCCACAAGGTCTGACTGTTTCGAAGACACGTAATGAAACATCAAAATCGGTAATTGATTATCTGCTTTTGAATTGAGCCAAGCAGGTGTTGCCGAACCAGATTGCGCTTGTGAAGAAGCCGAAACCACTGATGAAGGAACAGTCGAACTTTTTAGAGAAGATTTCGCTGTTTTAGCAACAGATGTATGATTATTTAAAGCTTTTACTCCAAACACCACGGCAATCGCCACAATGATAAGCACAAGGAAAACAGACACAACTTTTCCAATGAGTGATTTCTTTCGTCGTCGATTTCTTCTTTGCATAAAAACTCCTTAGATGAAGCAGAAACTTACTTGGAGGAAGTTTCCCCTCCAAGTTTAGTTGAGCGAAATTCGAAGCTTAGTGCTGCTTATCTCCCACCTTTCAGGTGGGAGTCTTAGCATGTACTGCTGAGATAAACTCCGTTTTTCATATTATACCAAAATGTAACAAAAAAGCCACCTCTCAGGTGACTTTACTGACTCCGGCAGTAAGACTCGAACTTACGACATCATGATTAACAGTCATGCGCTACTACCAACTGAGCTATGCCGGAATAACTTGGCAACGACCTTATCTCACAGCGGGCAACCCGCAACTACTTCCGGCCCGATAGGACTTAACTACTGTGTTCGACATGGAAACAGGTGTATCTCCTATGGCATAATTACCAAATTTATGGGAAATTCAGGACTCGAACCTGAGACCCCTGCGTTATCAACACAGTGCTCTAACCAACTGAGCTAATCTCCCATGGAAAACATTTTACCATGACAATTTCGAATTGTCAAAGAAAATTATAATTAACAATCAATATAAAACATTGTTAAGCGGATGACGAGAATCGAACTCGCGTGGTCAGCTTGGAAGGCTGAAGTTCTACCATTAAACTACATCCGCAAGTAATGGTAATCTGATGAATTAATCATCAATGGCGCGGGACGGAATCGAACCGCCGACACATAGAGCTTCAATCTATTGCTCTACCAACTGAGCTACCGAGCCTATATCAATTTAAAACCATGAAACGTTGGTAGCAATGTAGAATTGTTGCACAATTCCTTATCCGCAACCTTGAAGCAGTGCTTCAAGCCAACTGAGCTACCGAGCCAAACAATATTAAATTGTAATTGCGGGAATAGGATTTGAACCTATGACCTTCGGGTTATGAGCCCGACGAGCTACCTAACTGCTCCATCCCGCGATAAAATATAGAAGTAATTTCTATAAAAGGAGGATGTGGGATTCGAACCCACGCGTGCTTTTACACACCTGACGGTTTTCAAGACCGTTCCCTTCAGCCGGACTTGGGTAATCCTCCATGGCTGATTTATAAAAAAATCAATAGTCGGTACGGGAATCGAACCCGTGTTACCGCCGTGAAAAGGCGGTGTCTTAACCCCTTGACCAACCGACCAAACGCCGTACCTCTCAAAACAGTACTTTTCTATTATACACTATTTTAAACTAAAGTCAAGAATAAACTCATAAGATTATTCTTTTTTTGAAGAAAAATTAGGAAATATATAAAAAACTTGCAAATGCAAGTCTTTATAAATAGCGTTCCATTGCGTGATTTGCCACACTTGGACGGTTCATTGTGTAAATATGTACGCCGTCAATACCATGTTTTAATAAATCATCAATTTGTTCAAAAGCGTATTCTAATCCCGCTTTTTGCAAGCTTTCAGGCTGGTCTTTATATTTGTTGATGATTTTGATGAGTGTTGTCGGAATAGATGCACCAAAGAAAATCAGTCGTTCAACATTTGCCGCAGACATGATAGGCATAATTCCTGCAACGATGGGACTAGTGATACGTGCAGTCTTAATTGATTCATTAAGTCGGTAAAATTTGTCATTGTCAAAGAAAAGCTGTGAGATGAAAAAATCAGCACCTGCTTCGTATTTTTGACGAATATGGTCAATGTTTTCAACGTTCAATGGACTATTGACATGCCCCTCTGGATAGGTCGCAGCTCCGACAGAAAAACATTTACGTGCTTTTATTTCATGAATAAGGTCTTTTGCAAGTGGATAAGCTTCTGTAAACTCAGCACTTGTTTTCGGTAAATCTCCGCGAAGTGCAAGTATATTTTCAATTCCGGCAGCTTCAATATTATTCAAAATTTCAGCAATATCACCACGGCTTTTTTGCACGGAAGTTAAGTGATGCAGCACCTCTATACCTGATGTTTGCTTGATTTTACTAGCAATTTCCCGCGTTCTTGAACCACTATCGCCGCGATAAGTCACTGAGATAAAATTCGGTTTTTTGGTCAATCCTGCAACGGTATCAAAAATTGTTTTTTCGCCACTATCTGTTTTGGGCGGAAAAATTTCAAGTGAAACAACTGTTTTATTTTCTGCATTTTTTGTTTTATAGATTTCTGATATTTTCATAGGCGCTTTATTTTAACCTAACAAGTGTCTGCTAATTTCTTTGGCTCTTACCATAGGTGTCCATTCGCTCTAGGCGGCTGAAATGGCAAGGCGGCGGGATAATGAGCAGCACTAAGTTCTACTAACATAAGGTCTATCGCTTTAGCGGCTAGACTTGTCGGACAGAGTGACCTGATATCTGTAGCGGAAAAAGAATCTCCATAAGATGAAGGAATCACTTCAATGTCGCTTTGACATTTTGCGAGGCTTGAACAAGATTTTTGAGACTGGCAATAGTTTCCTCGTTGCGCCGTGTTTTTAGACCGCAATCTGGATTTATCCAAACTCTTTCTTGAGGAATAATTTCCAAAATCGCTAGGATAGCACGTTCAATTTCGGAAGTGCTTGGCACGCGCGGTGAATGAATATCATAAACACCTGGTCCAACTGCTGTTTCAAAATGATTAACTTGCAAAGCCTTTAAAATCTCTAACGATGAACGGCTGGCTTCAAATGAAATAACATCTGCATCAAGTGCATCAATCGCTTTGATAATATCGTCAAATTCACTGTAGCACATGTGTGTATGAATCTGTGTCGTTTCTTGCACACCCGAATGGGTCAAGCGAAAAGCAGGAATTGCCCAATCCAAATACTCAGAATACCAATCTGACTGGCGCAGCGGCAATTTTTCGCGCAAAGCTGCTTCATCAATTTGGATAATCTTTAAGCCTGCAGTTTCAAGGTCAAGCACCTCATCACGAATTGCAAGTGCAATTTGTGTGGCTTGCGTTTTTGTGTCAATGTCCTCACGCGGAAATGACCAGTTCAAAATCGTAATTGGCCCTGTCAGCATCGCTTTCATCGGCTTTTTTGTCAAAGTCTGTGCATAGGCCGAGGTTTCTACTGTAATCGGATGCTCACGGCTGATGTCTGAAAAGATAATCGGTGGTTTCACACAACGTGTTCCGTAAGATTGAACCCATGCAAATTTTGTAAAAATATAGCCCTTGAGATTTTCGCCGAAATATTCCACCATATCATTACGTTCAAATTCGCCGTGAACAAGAACATCAAGACCCAAATCTTCCTGCAGTTTTACAACTTCCTGAAAGAAAATTTTGAGTTGCGCTTCGTATTCCGCCTTGCTGACTTCTCCTGTTCGATATTTTTTGCGATTGGCACGAACTTCTGGGGTTTGCGGGAAAGAACCAATCGTCGTTGTCGGCAAAAGGGGAAGCTGCAAGGCTTTCTGCTGTGCAATAAACCGCTCATTGCGTTCTGGCTGGCGCACATAGTCTTGACCTGACAATTTCGCCAAACGCTCTTGGACGGTCAAATCTGTCGCACGTTTGAAATTCTGATGTAGGGTTTGATTGACGGTCAAAATCTCAGGCTCCGCACGCTTTTCATAGAGCGCAGAAAGTTCTTGAAGTTCCGTCAATTTTTCCTCAGCAAAAGCAAAATGTGCGGTAATTTCAGGCGAAAGTTTCTGTTCGGCAGCTACTGTATAAGGGACGTGAAGCAGAGAGCAAGAGGTTGAAAGTACAAGATTTGTCGTATTTTTCTTTAGCGAGTCTAACTGCTGCAAAGTTTTCTCATAATTATTTCGCCAAATATTTTTTCCGTTGACAAGCCCCGCAAATAAAATTTTATCCGCAGCAAACCCTTGTTTTTTGACCAAATCAAATGACGCTTTTCCTTCAACAAAATCAAGCCCAATTCCGTCAAAATCAAGTTCCTGCAATTTTCCATAAATATCTCGAACATCACCAAAATAAGTCTGCAGAAGAATTTTGACCCCGCCTTTTTGTTTCAAAATAGACTGATAAATCTTGTCAAAAAGCTGAATATCTTCTTCTGTCAAATCTTTGACAAGTGCTGGTTCATCAATTTGAACCCATTTTGCTCCAAGTTTTGATAAACGACTGATGACTTGACCATATACTGTCGCAATTTCTTCGGCAAAATCTTCAGCTACTTTTGTCTGATAAGCTGCCAGCTTCAAGAAAGTAAAAGGCCCAATAATCACAGGTTTAGTCAAAATCCCTTCAGCCTGCGCTTCTTGAAATTCATCAAAAATCTTGTTTCCTTTGAGTGAAAAATGCACTTCATCAGTAATTTCGGGCACAAGATAATGATAATTCGTATTGAACCATTTGCGCAACGAAAGCGCCTTGACATCCCCTTGTTTCCCTTGATAACCTTTTGCTAATGCGAAAGTCGTATCCAGCTCATCTAATTGTAAATCACGATAACGCTGAGGCACAATATCTAGCAAAACAGCAGTATCAAGAAAAGTATCATAAAAGGAAAAATCATTTGATGCAATGAAATCCAATCCCGCCTCTGCCTGTTTTTTCCAATGTTTTATCTTGAGTTCGTGAGCATTTTTCAAAAGCTCTGTCTGCGTCAAATCACCTTTAAAGTATGCTTCTGTCCAGAATTTTAATTCTCGTTTTTCACCAATGCGCGGATAGCCGATAACTGAAGTTGCCATAATGTTCTCCTAGTAGTAAGTTTATCTCAGCAGTGCGTACTAATCCCCCACCTCTGAGCACATGTATCCACGACTAAAGTCACAAGGCGATGAGATAAGCAACACTAAGCTTCGAATTTCATTGGACTGCCCGGTCAGCCGCTTTATCAGTGGCTCGACTTCTTGGACAGGGTAAACTCACATCAAAGGCATTAAGCAGACCGTTGCTTACAGGTCGCTTAGTTGCTTCACCAAGAGGTTTACCCTAAATTCAGTAGGAATGCAA
>JAJXWC010000128.1 GCA_021781855.1 Bacillota bacterium
TAAAACCGTTGTCATACATCGCTTTGAGAATCTTATACATATCAAGCGAACCATATTCGGACTTGTGCGGAGCCTCATAAAAATCATATTTGCCACTGTCCAAAAACTTGATATTGCGCACATGAGCAAAAGGAATGCGGTCACGTTTCACAAATTCAGCCATAATCGCATAAACATCATTTTCAGGGTCTTCAGCAATCGAGCCTGTACACAGCGTGATTGCATTGTAAGGGCTATCCACGACATTGCAAATCCAGTCAAGGTCGTCACGATTTTTTACCACACGCGGCAGTCCAAACATGCTATAAGGCGGGTCATCAGGGTGCACTGCCATCTTAATGCCTACTTCTTCGCAAGTTGGGATAATCGCTTTCAGAAAATAAGCGAAATTCTCCCGCAATTTTGCCTCATCAACATCTTTATAGGCATCAAATAAGCGTTTTACCTCGCTCAAACGTTCAGGCTCCCAGCCGGGCAATGAAAAACCGCCGTCAGCCCCTTGCACACGGTCAATAATTTCTTGCGGTTCTTCAGGAATGTCTTTTGCAATGAAAGCCATCGTCTGCGAACCGTCTTTCAAGCGATAATCCAAATCCGATTTCAGCCAGTCAAAAACAGGCATAAAATTATAACAAATCACTTCAATACCAAAAGTCGCTAGATTTCGAATCGTTGTCTTATAATTTTCAATATATTTATCGCGTGTTGGCAGTCCAATTTTGATATCATCATGAATATTGACCGATTCAATAACTTTAAGCGTCAAACCCGCAGCTTCAATTTCGTCCTTGAGCGCCTTAATGCGTTCTTTAGGCCATATTTCGCCCGCAGGAATATCCATAATCATGCCGACAACACCTTTTACACCTGGAATTTGAGCGATATCACCAAGCTTCACTTTGTCAGCATCAGCTCCAAACCAGCGGAATGTCATTTCCATTTTTTCTCCTAATCTGTTGGGAAATTTTTCCCATATTTTTTCAATGTTTCCTGTAAAGTAGAGCGTACTGCACCTTTTCCAACTGTCATTTGTACAAAATAAGCTGCAACTTTTTCGGCTAAGCCTGTACTGTAAAGATCATGCGGAAAGATCTCATGATTACTCAAAATCGGCTTTAGAAGCTCCTGCGCATTTTCAAGTGAACCATCAAGATTGACCGCTGCAACTACTGCCTGAAGTTCATCAAGCATCGGGTCTGGGCTAGGTACAAATTTGACCAATTCATCATTTACACCCATCAAGTAACGACACCAACCCGCTATTACCAAAGGAATAAATTCTAGCTCTTTGACCGAAAAGCGTGTATTTTCAATATAATGTCCAATCGTCACACCGAAACGTACTGGAATTTTCTGCGAAGTATCTGCCGCAATCCGCTGCGGTGTGTCTGGAATATTTTTATTCGGCAGCCGCTTTGTCAGTAACTCACTGATAAAATATTCGGGAGCAATAATTTTCGGGCCTTTCACCACAGGTAAAGCCTCGCCGTAGCCCAAATTTTTGATGAGCGCAAGCAAATCAGGATTTGCCACCTCCTGCGCAATGGACTGATAGCCAAGCAGACAGCCGAAAATCGCAAGCGCCGTGTGCAACGGATTCAGACAAGCGGTCACTTTCATCTGGTCAGCATCATTGACTGTCTCGCGGTCTGTCAAAATCACTCCCGCCTTTTCAAGCGCAGGCCGACCATTCGGAAAAGCATCTTCAATGACCAGATAATGCACTTCCTCAGTATTGCCGAAAGGCGCAATATTTGTGTGTTTTGTCGTATGCAAAATCCCCGTATCCTCAAAACCATCCGCAGAGAGGAGCTGACCGACAGTCTCTGACGGATTCGGTGTGATGCGGTCAATCATCGACCAAGGAAAAGTCACTTTTGACGGATTTGTCAAATAGTCAATGAAGCCTTTTTCCACCCTATCATTCGCCAGCCAACCACGCGCAATCGTCAAAACTGCCTCTTCAAGTTTTTGGCCATTTTCCGAAAAATTATCCGTACTGACCATCGCAATCGGGAATTTTCCCGCTTTATAACGTGCATAGAGCAAGAAAGCAACTGCCGCCATATTCGTTTTTGGTTTTGACAAGCCTGAAATATCTGCCTCCGCCTGCGCCGTCAAATTTCCCTGAGAATCTCGCAGCGAATAGCCTTTTTCCGTAATCGAAAAGGTCGCAAACTGCAGAGACGGGTTTTCAAAGACTTGCGTCAAAGAAAGCCAGCCTTCAACATTTTCCGCATTAAAATACACACTATCCGCCACGCTTGCAATCAACTCTTTATCAAAAGTTCCATCAGCTTTCATCGTCACCGACAAAAAACGATTGTCAAATGCCCGATACATCTTCTCAATGACTTCATCGTCATAAGTTTCAGCCACAATAAGTCCAGCATTCAATTCATCTTGATTAAGCAGCCTCTGAGCCACCACCGCATGAAAACAACGAAAAAGATTCCCTCCACCGAAATGCACCCAAACTGGATTTTTTTGCGCATTATTTTTGATTTTTTTCTGGTCAAATTTTGGAACCTCAATCCCCGCTTGCTCAAAAAGTTCTGATTTTGTAAAATAATCATTGATTAACTTTACCATACTAACTCCTATTTCCAAGTTTCAATTTTCTGATACATCAAACTGGAATACATTTCGTAGCGTTTCAATCCCCACTGAATTTAGAGTACAACCTCTAGGTAAAAAACGAAACGCCCCGTAATCGGCTGAAGGCGCAACAGGCTGCTTAACATCTTTGATGCGAAGCTCCCTTGTCTGTATTGTGATAAAACCGTTTTCCAAATTCTGATATATCAGTTTATTTACTAAGACTAGTATATTACTTAATGACCAGTCTGTCAAGGAAAAATCAACTTTTATCAAAGAAAATTGATGTAGTTATTGACTTTTGTGGCGAATACTTCTATAATGATTGCATGAACTTACCCTCTTTTACCCTCCAAAATCAAGCTTACGACCAAATCCTAGACAAGATTCTGCGTAACGAATACAAGCCAGGTCAAAAAATTTCTCAAAAAAGTGTTGAGAATGATTTGAAACTCGGCCGCACACCCGTCCGCGAGGCACTCTTACGCCTCCGTCGTGACAATCTAGTCTATACTCTGCCTCAATCGGGCACATTTGTAACCAAAGTTGACCTTGACGCTGCTGTCAATGCCCGCTTTATTCGTGAAAATCTTGAGCGGAAAGTCGTCATTGAAGCTGCAGAAATGAAGGGCAATTTTCTTTTATCTCAAGCTCACGATGCCATCGAACTTCAGGAAAAATACGCTGCCCGTGGTGAATACAATCTCTTTTTCGATGCTGACGAAGAATTTCACAAAAGCTTTTATTTGGCAACCAATCACGCACAAGTTTGGGACTGGCTGCAGACCATCAATATTCAACTCAATCGTTTCCGTTGGCTACGCCTTACCTTATCAGAACTTCCCTGGGCATACCTGATTGAGCAGCACCGCGACATCCTAAACGCCGTTGAAGCACATGATGCCAAAGCCGCTGATGAAGCCGTAGCGAAGCACCTCCATCTGATGCTAGACGAAGAAAAAGAAGTCATCCGCACCTTCCGCGATTATTTTGATAATATCCCCGAAGACGATTCTCCGATTTTGAGTTAAAGTGATTACTTCATCAGTGGGGGATTCTTTCTCCCCCACTGATGTTAGCAGAGCGAAAGCATAGCTTAGTGCTGCTTATCCCGCCGCCTAAAGAGGCGGGGAGATTAGCAGTCACTTGCTAGGTTAAAAACAGACTTCACGAAAGTCTGTTTTTTATTTCGAAACCTAATCGAAGGGCTTACATCATTTTATGGGAATGCTATCTTTTCCAAAAATTTGAAAAGCAATAACATCAAACTCACGTCACAACGTCCTAAAAGACATCTTCTTATTGCTCCATTAGCTTAAGAAACTCTCGCGGTCATTATTCAATCACTAATATATCGGATATCGGCATACCGATAATAAAAACATCAAAAAGCCACTAGAAAACCTAATGGCTTAAAATTTTTCTTTAATTTTTCAACCACGCAGCAGCTCTGCCATTTCAGCAAGCTGTGCCACAACGGACTCAATCTCTGTTGCCAGACTTGCAAGTTGTGTCGAGACGGTTTCAAGTTTTAAAGCAACAGATTTCTCTACCCAGACAGAAATTGAACCGTCATTGACAGGAAAAGTCGTTCCACCTTTGCCATCAAGTCGAAGGGTCTCCATCCGATGTCCGAGCAAATCGACATAAGATTTCCCTGCCTGCTCAGGGTCAACGACCATATACTTACTGCCGTAAGTTGCATTCGTTAGGATAGTCGCCATCCCTGTCTTTTTACCATCGAAATTCATGGTGTTCGTCCAGCCAATCACATCATGATGGTCAAAATAATCATACTCCGACAAAATCTCAATCCGCGAACGCAGCTGCATCATCCGCCGAAGGTTGAAACCGACAGGGTCCACACCACGCTCAGGAATTCCGTACAAGTCGCCCCAGAAAACAGTCGGTGTGCCTTGCTGACGGAGCAAAATCAAGCTGTAAGCTTGTTCCTTGAACCAACCCGGAATCCATGACTGTAAAGACTGTCCTTCTTGCGTATCGTGATTATCCACGAACGTTACCGCATGACTTGCTCGGCTTTTCACGAGTGTATTGTCAAAAATTCGCCGCATATCATAGTTTCCACCACTTGTCGCTGCCTGATAAAAGTTAAAATGCAAAGGCACATCAAAGAGTTGAACAACCTCGCCTGAGCGGTCAATATAACTCTTGAGCTTATCCAGATTATCCGACCAATATTCGCCGACCACAAACGGATTTTTCCCCATCTGCTTTTCACGCTCTTTCAGCCATTTCTGAAAATAACCAAAGTCGATGTGTTTCACAGCGTCCAGTCGGAAACCGTCGATATTCGTCGTATCAAAGAACCATTTGCCCCATTTTTCAAGCTGAGCTTCGGTCTCTGGCTCGTCAAAATCCACATCAGCCCCCATCAGATAGTCATAATTCACATTTTCATCATCAACATCTTTCCAGTTTTTCCCTGGAAACTGGAGAATCTCGTGATAACCTGAGCGTTGGTCATAATCCACCCCAGAAAAGTTTTTCCATGTCCACTGATAATCATCATACTGACCTTCTCGCCCAGGAAAAGTAAACTTCGTCCAGACTTCCACTTCTTTGGAGTTGACCATTTCATACAGGCGGTTATCCCAAGCCTTGACATTTGCCGTGATGACCTCCGTCTCATCCGCCCCCATCATATGGTTAAAGACGATATCTGCGTAAGCCTCAATACCGCTCGCTTGCAAGGTACGAATCAGCTCCAGATATTCCTCTTTCGTGCCGTACTTCGTCGCCACCGAACCTTTCTGTCAAACTCGCCGAGGTCATACAGGTCATAAACACCGTACCCCACATCATAACCACCAGCCGCTCCTTTTGAAGCAGGCGGTAGCCAAGCCCCCGTGATACCGAGAGATTTCAAGTCGGGCACGAGCCGGGTCAAGTTTTCCCAGTGCTTGCCGTCCGCTGGAATGTACCACTCGAAAGCTTGCAATACTGTTTTCATAATTTTTCCTTCCTTGTTATTGAGTTTTGTATCCCTACCTCTTAATCTAATATCTTTGAATTTATTATTCTGTTTTGATTAAGATTCCAAAGTCATCAAATAAATCTGACGGTTTTAGATACATACTTGCCCACATTTAGGCAGTCTTTCTCTCAATTTACATATTATTAAATTTCTATTATTTTGTTATTTATTCAGTTGATTCACCAAAGCTTATCTTATTAACTTTTTGTAAATCCTTCAAAAGTAATTTCTCCCAATGTATTGCCATCAAGGCCATCGAATATTCCTTGAAGCACCTTAACATCATCATTTGTAAATAGGAAGAAACCTACCGCATGGTCAAGAACCAGTGGTGTATCTGACATTGTATATTTAACAATCTCAAACTCATTATTATTGTGCTCTCCTTTTCCTAATGCGTAAGCAAATTCCGTACCATTTGCTCCACTAATTGTAACCGTATCATTGCTTTTATCAAGTTCAATCGTCAAACCCATTACTTCTGTTTTGGTCTTATTCTGAAGCTGTACTGCCCCTCGAGCGCTATGACTATTAATATGAGCTAGTCCAGCAAATGAATTACCGCTTTGCCCCAATTGGTTGATTCCTCCTAGCAAATCTGCAATGGCTGGGTTCGTTTCCTTAGGTGCTTCAGGGTCACTTGGGCCTTCTTGCAACGTCTCGAGTGTCTTCATAAACGTGATTGTACCACCTGTAAACCCAGTATAGTCGTTTCTTTCATCAGAGAAGATTCCCTTTAAAGTTTTTGTAAACACATGCTCTGCACCTCCCTCTGCAAATGAATATCCTACTTCATTGATATCCGTAATCCATTTTAATTCATCAGAAAGCTGCAAACCAACTTCTTCCAGTTTCTCTTCATCAAACAAAGCTGCTGGAGAAATCAGTTGTTTAGCATCTTCTTTACTGTTAAAAGTATTTACTTTGAGTGTTTTTGGAGTAGT
>JAJXWC010000129.1 GCA_021781855.1 Bacillota bacterium
TATCGCCCAGTTCATAATGCGGATTTAACTCCAACGCATCTTCAAGCGAAATTTCAAGTCGGCTATCAAATACCTCATCTACCACTTCGCGCGTCGAATAAACATTGAAATTCCCTTTTTTCTCATCGAAAATGACTTTCACGTTTTGTGCTTGACCGTATTGACGCTTATAAGCTGCTGTAATAGCTTGCTCAATCGCTTCAATTACAATTTCAGGCTTAATGCCTTTTTGTTCTTCTAACATTGCAAAGGCGTTCAGCATTTCTTTGCTCATTTTTTTCTCTCTTTCATTTTAGAAAATTTCATTTTAGCAGTACGGGCTATCTCTGCACTTGCTGCTTGCTGTGCCGCTAAAGCTCCTCGGTCTTTACCACAGACCTCGTCATCTTAGATTTGATGTTGTAGCCTAAATTTGACAAAAGTTGAAGCAATCACTTGCTAGGTTAAAAATCATATCAAATAAAGCTTTGCTTCTTTTTCAAAATTTGACCATCGTCTGCGCTTTTGCTACAGCAGTCAGCGAAATTTCCACCGTTTTGTGCCGCGTCTTATCCAGCACATCAAGTGTCAGCTGCGCGCCATCAAAGTTTGTCAAATCTCCCGAAATTTCTTTTTCCCCATCTATCTTCTGATAAAGCTTAACGAAAATATATTCTCCGATTGCTCCTTCAAAATGTTCGGGCTTAATCAACGGACGCTCCGCTCCAGGACTTGCAACTTCCAGCAAATAGCCCTCTGCAGGAAACGGGTCTGGCTTAATCTTATCCAGCAGCGGCGAAATTACTTCGCTCAATTCTGCCGTCTCATCAAGTTCAATCCCACCTGTACGGTCAACCAGAATCCGCAACACCATATCAGCACCAACTTTTTCCCATTCTACCGCAAAAAGCTTAAAAGGCAATGGAATGAACGGCGTAATGAAATCTTCTACAATTTTTACAATATCTTCCATTCAATGCTCCTTTCCAAAATCCACAAGAGAAGGAGCGCTCTCTCGAACGCTCCTTTCTAATGTTTTATTTGTACTTATTATATCACTTTTAAAAGATTTGTCAAGAAAAATTTTTAAATTTTTTCATTATCTACTTTGCTCTTCAATTAAGGCTTTTTTGATTGCTGAACCTTATACCAATTTTCTGACAAAGTACGTGTATAAACTTTTCTATCTTTAAAAGTTTTGTGCTGAAGCTGGTTTAACTTCATCGAAGCAAAAACTCCCAGTAAAACTAAAACAACCGAAAGCAAGGCCAATCGCGATTTATTCACCCTTTTGCCGCCCAAAATCAACATTCGAATAATTAAAAGTAACACAATACAAGTCAGAGTTGGTAAGATAAAACGTGCGCTCCGAAGCGGTGCAATTCCCAAGAAACTCGTCACAGGCGGAATAAAATACGTTGCATAAAATACCGCCGTCATTCCTACAATTACTATCGCGCGATAGCGACTCAAAGGGCGACAAAGCAAATAAAGGGCAAAAAGCTGTACTGAGCCAATAATCAGCGTCACATCGCTCAAATAAGCTCCATAATCCGCACTCAAATGTTCTCCATTCAAAATCGAATAAATCGGAAAACGATACGGCAAAATCAGCATCACAAAGATAGTAATTCCGATTAAAATCCCCGCTGGAACAGCATTAACCATGATTCTCTTGAAGAAATCATCTTCAACTCTCCGCTCATCTTTCTCCAAAATCAGCAATGTGCTCGGTACGCCAACCGTAAAAATCCCCATGAGCGTCAGATTAATTGACTCCAAAGGAAAAAGTTTCCGCGAAACGACAAGCAAAAGAATTAAAGCAAAAGTGTAAATCACACGCAACAGATTCATTCCTGCGACACGGTTGATATTGTTGATAACTTTTCTGCCTTCTTGAACCACCGTCGGCAGCACTGAAAAATCATTTTCCAAAAGAACAAATTGTGCCACAGATTTCGTTGCTTCGTTTCCAGAACCTAAAGCAATCGCACAATCTGATTTTTTTAGCGCTAAAATATCGTTAATTCCATCGCCAACCATTGCTACAGTGCGCCCATTAGCCTGCAAAGCTGCCACCAAATCACGTTTGCGCTCAGGGGTAATACGGCCAAAGACCGTTGTCTGCTCAACTGCTTTTTGCAACTGTTCAGGTTCGTGGGGAAGTTCCGCCAAGCTAAGCGCTGCACCTGTTAATCCAACATCTTCAGCAATACTCAAAACAGTATCCGGGTGGTCACCAGAAATAATTTTTATCTCTGTACCTTGCTTTTCGAAGTATTCTAAGATTTGTTTTGCTTCTTTTTTAGGACGGTCTTTAAGCAAAATCAAGCCAAGCATTTGACTATCTTTTGGTAGTTTTCCATTTTGAATTGACGAAAAACTATGCGCTAATCCTAAAACACGATAGCCTTGCCGCATTGCTGATTCAACATCATTTTTAACCTTTTCATCAAGCTTATTGGTAATCAAATCAAACGCACCCAGCGCATAAACGCCTTTTCCTTTGATTTCGACTGCTTGCTGCTTGATTTCCGATGAAAATGGAACATATTCGACAAGCTCAAAATCCAGTGCCTGATTTGTAAATTTTGTTTTCAGTGCTGCTGTTGAAGCGTTTTGCTCCGTATCTTGTGCAATGATAAAAGCAACAATTTGTTCGATTTCTGCTTCATTTTCAGCATAGGCAATGACTTTTTCAACTGTCATTTTGCCTTCAGTGATGGTTCCCGTTTTATCCAAACAAAGTACATCTACACGTGCCAAAGTTTCAATCGCCGACAAATCCTGTGCCAAAACATGCATCGTGGATAATTTGATTACACCCGCCGCCAGAGCGACTGAAGTTAAGAGCACCAAACCTTCAGGAATCAAACTTGAAATCGCTGCAGCACTTCCCAAAATCGCTGTTTCTCGTTGTGATATCACCGAAAGTTGTAAATGCGTGAGGAAAAACTGATTAAGTAAAACCAAAAAAGTGACTGGTAAAATCCCAATAACAATGATTTTTAAGATTTTATCAATATACTGCTGAATTTTGGATTTAGCTTTTTTAAAAGTTTTAGCTTCACTCGTCAGCTTACTGATGAAAGTATCATTTCCAACCGCTTGAACCTTTGTTTTTATACTGCCCTGCATGACAAGACAGCCCGAATAAATCAAATCTCCAACCTGTTTTTCTACAATATCTGATTCTCCTGTAATCATTGACTCATCAACGTAAAGCCCAGTTTCTAGGCTCACAGTATCAACCGGAACTTGATTTCCCTTGCTCAAACACAGCAAATCATCTACGACAAGTTCTTCTTTGGGAATCGTCATTCGTTGACCATCACGGATAACCTCAGCCTTATTTTGTTTGAGAATTGAAAGTTTTTCGATAATCCGTTTTGCTTTGATTTCCTGATATATTCCGATTCCAGTATTGATGAAGACGGATAGAATAAAAAGCGTATTTTTGTATGAACCAATAGCGACAACAACGACAGCCAATGCCAGATTAAGAAAATTAAAAAGTGTCATCGTATTTTTGATGATAATTTCTCTGATAGAACGACTGGCCTCTACTGTCGTCTTATTGATTTTTCCGCGTGCTTTTTGTTTCTCAACTTCAGCTTGAGAAAGTCCTTTTTCTTCGAATGTTTTATTCATAAAATTTTACTAATTTCGCTTTCTCTTCTTAAAAATAGATAGTTTGTTTCATTATAATATCTTACTTTACTTTTTGTCAAATTTTAACTAAATAAGCTAAAATTGACCTTAACCAAAACTAAAATTTTTAACCAAACAAATGTCCGCTTTCGTTCTAATATCTTATGAACAGTCACTTTGCGACTGCGACTAATAGTGACTGGATTTTTCGGGCAGAATGACCGGATATTAGTGAGGAAGAAAAAATCCTCTAAATGAAGTAATCACTTCAAAAATCCTTAAAAACAAACGAGAATATGATATAATAAGTTCAGTAAAATCATAGAAAGCACTCACATGGAAGAACAGCTTCGTAAAAGAAAAAAACACCGTCATCACAAAAAACGCCGACATCTCGGTTTAAAAATTTTTTTGAGTATCTTACTCTTAATTATCATTGCTGTCAGCGGCCTTGCGTATGGTATTTACAAAAATCTTGAAGGAACTTTCAACGCCGCTTACGTCAAAGGTCCTCAAACTACCGCAGTTAATTTTTCTAAATCCCAACCTTTTACCACACTTTTAATTGAAACAGGCACTTTAAATTCAAAAAATACTTGTTTAGCTGCTGTTGTAGCTTCAACCAATGTTTCTAGCAAACAAACTACATTTGTTAATTTCCCTGTTAATGCAACACTTCCTGATGGCACAACCATTGATGGCACTTATGAAAGCAATGGTGAAAACGGGCTTCTTCAAACTACACAAAATACCCTGGGTGTTCCAATCAATAAAATTGTTCAGGTTGATGTTAATAAAATGGGAGAACTCATAGAAGCCACAGGCGGAATTGTTTTACAAAACGCAAAAACCTTCGTAGCCGGCGGATATCAATTTAACCAAGGAACAGTCAATCTCAGTACAGCAAGTCAAGTTGAAGCCTATGTTACCCAAGTTGATGCCAATGACCAAAATGCTACTATTACAAGAATCCAAAATGTTTCGATGGCACTTTATAATAACATCCAAAAGCTGACAAATAAAAGCAATTTGACAACAAACATCAACTACTACCGCAATATTCTTTCAGCTTTTAGTGACACGGTAAAAACGGACATCAGCTTCAGCGAATTCAAAACCATTTTGTTAAATTACAACAAGGCTTTGCGCAACACAAGTAAACTTAATTTGCATGCTGACAACAATGTTATTTCAGCAACCGAAATAACAAATGTCAAACAGCTCTTCCAGAAAACCTTGAAGTGATGCTTTTTCTTACAAATATCAAAATGACCTGAAAGCTAAGCGCCAAGTTCCCAAAACAAATTTCCCGTCCAATTACGAAGACAAACAGCCAAAATAGCATTGCTTATCGCTTTACCTTTGGCACTCACTAAGTTTTAAAAAAGGATTTGACAGACTTGTCAAATCCTTTTTTCATCATTTCATGATGATATAATCAGGTACCGCACGATTGTCCTGACTCGGTACAACCACTTTGCCATTTACTGAAAGTTGACTCGACCCCCCACTATCCAACTCCAGCAAATTTTCCAGATTGAACGACGAAACACCATTCATGATATTCTCGTAACCCGCATTTGTCGCACTAATAATCACATAGAGATTATTATCCTTGTCATTTCCGATAAAAGTATGAATCTCCCAGTTAACACTGCCATCACTTGGCACCACTTTTCCGTCGCGAATCAAAGCCGTACCAAAATCATAACTCTGCGCTGCCCCATTTTGAATAATCGTGCTTGCAGGTGTGCTCGAATCATAGATTTTACATGAACCATCTTTATTGATGACAAAAGTATATTGCATCCCTGTAGCATTCCAATCCTGCAAAAGCTGACCATTATTAATCTGAAAACCCACAATTTTTCCATTGTTCATATCAAAAGCTGAGGCATTCATAATTAAAGTATTCGGATATTTAGCAATTTCATCATTCATCAATGTCCGTGGCGCCATCAAACTCGATGCCGTTTTCAAAACCTCTGGATTATTAATCCGATAAATCGTCAAATCCCCTTTTGACAAATCCGTAAAACGCGCCAAATTTGTTGGCGAAGGCACCTTCACCCATTGTGGTGCTCCAACATCTGCCACCACATTCATACTTCCAGACGCTACAGCCGTCGAACTTGATGCAATATAGCCATTAGATTGTTCCGTCTTGACAGGATTGTTTGCAAGTGATGTGGACACCGTCGTCTTAGTTCCAGACGACATCAAAAAATGCTGCGCAAAAATCCCCACAATACCAAGTGCAATCACAACAATCACCACTGGAATAATCCAAATCATTTTTTTCTTTTTTCTTCTCAAGCGCTTCTCCTCATATTTACTAAATTATACTAATAAAAAATATAATATTCAAGAAGAAAATCAAACACTTGTTTTCTTTTTACCTTAATCTCACATATTGTCAAAACAATAACGAACATTGAGAGCTATTTTCCTAAAAAATTATGTAAGAAAAACTTCCAAATAATATTCGATTATTATAAGATTAATTATACCAAAATACACCGTAAAGGACAGAAATAAAATGAAAAATTATATTAATTCATTTATTCAATCTAAAATACTTGAAAATTTATCAAAATCAACGATAAATTCTTATCAATTTGATTTAAACAAATTCAAAGATTTCTGCGAATTAAGAAATCATACGCTAAACCAAGGCTTCATCCAATATATAGAATTTTTGGAAGAAACTGCTGATTATCGTCCAAATACCAAAATTAGAAAATTAGTGACTTTGAAAATGTTTCACACTTATCTATCCGATAACGGCGTCATTATTCCTCCACTTCCAAAAGTAAGAATTCGTAAAGAAAAGCGACTTCCGAAAACACTAAACCGCTCAGAAATTAAAAAATTAGTCCAGATGACTTCAAAAAAAAAAAAAACA
>JAJXWC010000130.1 GCA_021781855.1 Bacillota bacterium
TTTAAAACTTGCTTAGGCAAGACTTTTTGCGTGCCTTCAAACTCATTACACTTGACAAAATTTAAAAATCAGTTTTTACTTGACTTTTAATATAGTTTGTCTTTTTTGTAGCATCAACGGCGCACAACCTTATTTAATGACAAGATACTAAGTCAATTTATCAGGTCAAAGCTTAAACATTCGACTCGCCGCCACCGCCTTTTGCCAATTTTCGTAAAGATGTTTTTGCTCTGTTGCTCCCATTTCTGGCGCAAACATTGTCACTTCCTTTTGATGAAGCGTTTTGATTTCATCAAGGGACTTCCAGAAACCTACTGCCAATCCTGCAAGCATTGCCGTACCGAAAGCCGTTGATTCAGCATTATGCGGTCGCACAATCTGCATTTGCATAATATCTGATTGAAATTGCATCAGATAGTTATTCTGTGTTGCACCTCCGTCCACCATGAGCTGCGGAATTTCAATCTGAGTATCCGCCATCATCGTATCCAACACATCTTTTGCCTGATAACAAATCGCCTGCAATGCCGCTTTCGCTATTTCATTTTTTGTCGTTCCGCGAGTCAATCCAAAAATTGCGCCACGCGCTTCCGAATCCCAGTAAGGTGCGCCCAGTCCTGTAAACGCAGGCACAAAATAAACCGCATTCTCTTTTTTGGCCGCTTGCGCCATCTCCTCTGTCTCTGCCGAATCCCGAATAACACCGAGTCCGTCACGCAGCCATTGAATGACCGAACCTGCAATAAAAATCGAACCCTCAAGCGCATAATTCATCTCACCACCGAGCTGATAAGCTACCGTTGTCAATAATTTATGCTCTGAAAAATGCGGTACTTTTCCTGTGTTCATTACAATGAAAGAACCTGTTCCATAAGTATTTTTCACCATTCCAGGTTCAAATGCCAAGTGCCCAACAAGCGCTGCCTGCTGGTCTCCCATAAGATTGGCAATCGGTACACGCTCACCAAAAAAATGAAAAGCTTTCGTTTCGCCGTAAATTTCACTATTTCCCTTGACTTCTGGCAATAATTCTATGGGGATATTCAGCAAATCAAGAATTTCTGTATCCCATTTTTTCTCGGTAATATTGTAAAGCATCGTCCGTGAAGCATTTGTCACATCTGTGGCAAAAATTTCCCCAGCAGATAAACGCCAAGCCAGCCACGTATCTATCGTTCCAAAGCACAACTCTCCTGCTTGCGCTCGTTCCTGTGCCCCTTTCACATGGTCCAAAATCCACCGAATTTTCGTTGCTGAAAAGTAAGCGTCAATAACCAAGCCCGTTTTCTCGTGAATAAGTTTTTCATGCCCCGCAGCAATCAGTGCTTCACAAATTGCCGCTGACTGACGCGATTGCCAGACAAGCGCATGATAAATCGGTAAACCCGTGCGTTTATCCCAAATCACTGTTGTCTCACGTTGGTTGGTAATCCCAAGCGCCGCAACTTCTTCAGGCTGTGCATTAGAATGGATAAAAACTTCAGCCAAAACCGATTGGACAGACTGCCAGATTTCATTTGCATCATGTTCAACCCAGCCGCTTTCCGGAAAATATTGCGGAAATTCTCTTTGAGCTGTGGCAATCTTTTCTCCCGCCTTATTAAATAAAATTGCTCGCGAACTCGTTGTTCCTTGGTCAATCGCTAAAATATATTTTTTCATAATAAAATGTGAACCTGCCCTATTGGCTTGGAGCTTTAGTACATCTAGCGAAGGACAAACTCAATTCCTTTCAAACTTTTTCTTAACAGTGTCTCTAAAAACTGCTCATTTAGAACGAGTCAAATGCATCACGACAGGCTTTAGCAACATCAGGCTTATTCGTAATCACACCGTCAACGCCAGCTTGAAACAGTAGTCCTATCATTTTCGGGTCATCTGGTGTCCAAACGTTAACTTTCACACCATTTTCATGGCATTTTGCGACAGTCTCCGGTAAGGCTGCAATAACCAAATAAATCGGGTGAATATATTCTGCATGGCAATAATTGGCATAAACCCACGGGTCAACCATTCCCAATTCGTAAAGCAATCCTATCTCAGCAGTCGGCTCATACTGCTTCACTTCAAGTAAGGAATAATGGTTGAAAGAAGAATACATCACGCGCTCCGTCATTTGAAACTCACGAGCGATTTTGATGGTGGCTTCTACCAGTCCTGGATAAAGCAGCAAAGTCGTTTTAAATTCACAGTTCACACGTAAGGAACTTGGTTTGATTAGCGCATAAACCTCACGTAAGGTCGGAATTTCTGCAAATTCTTGTTCTGGAAACAGCTTATTGAAGTTGAATTTTTTCAGCTCTGCGAGTGTGTAATCATTAATCAGACCTGTGCCGTCTGAAACACGGTCGAGTCGTTCATCATGCGCCACAACAACTTCGCCGTCTTTTGAAAAATGAACATCAAGTTCAATCGCATCTGCGCCCATTTCAATAGCAAGCTCAAAAGCTGCCAGTGTGTTTTCTGGTCGATAAGCTGATGCACCACGATGAGCGTGAATGAGTGGAAATACCATATTGCGTTGCTCCTTTTATAAATAGGCCACCTCTAAAAACTCAGAAATTCCGAATTTAGCAGTTTTTAGAGGTGCCCAATAATTTGTCTCGGCAGTGTGTGCTGTCTACTCATTTTGCTCCATTGTCCTAAGAGCAATAATATGGCAACTCTGCTACGAAGATAGTCACTTGTGATACGATGAGGTGCTTTATCAAAACGCCTACAAATAGTCTCCATTTCATTATATCACGATATCCGTAGGCTGCCAAATCTCTTTTAACTCAAAAACATTCTGTTATGAAACAGAGCCTTATCCATTGCGAGCTGATTGGTCTAGTGGATAAGTTAGACGACTTTGGAAATCGAAACAAAAGTAAGACTTACCCGCCACTTTTGAAAAGTTTTCTTGATAAAGCCTTTATTTTCTGTTATACTTTTTAGTAATGAAACGTGAACAGTTATTAAAAAATATTGAAAAATTAAAAGAGGGAATGCCTGATTATGTGCTGGAGTATTATCAATCTAAACTTGCAGTTCCATATAGTCTCACAACGCTCTACGAATATCTGAAGGAATATGAGCGTTTTTTTAGTTGGCTGATTGATACCGCTCTCATTGACGTCAATCATATTTCAGAGATTCCGCTCGTTACGCTTGAAAAGCTAACCAAGGCTGATTTGGAAGCTTTTTTGCTTTACTTACGCGAACGGCCGCGTCTTAATACCTCTTCCACACGCTACGGGATTAGTCAAACAACAATTAATCGAACGATTTCGGCGCTTTCTAGTTTGTATCGCTATTTAACCGAGGAAGTAGAAAATGCAGATGGTGAACCTTACTTTTATCGTAATGTAATGAAAAAAGTACAGACAAAGAAAAAAAGCGAAACGCTTTCCGCGCGTGCTGAAAATATTAAAGGAAAACTCTTTTTAGGTGATGAAACACAAGGCTTCCTTGATTATATCGAAAATGAATATGATAAAGCACTCTCCAATCGAGCCTTATCAAGTTTTCAGAAAAACAAGACACGAGACTTGGCGCTTATCGCATTAATTCTGGCGTCAGGCATACGGCTTTCCGAAGCGGTCAATACTGATGTGAATGATTTGCATCTTAGCCGAATGAATGTTGAAGTTACCCGAAAAGGCGGAAAACGCGATGTAGTCAATATTGCCGCCTTTGCTAAGCCCTACCTTGAAGAATATCTTTCAATCCGCGAACAGCGTTATCCAGTGAGCAAAAAAGAAAATGCGCTTTTTTTGACGACATACAAAGGTTATGCTTCACGAATTGATGCTTCTTCTGTAGAAAAACTGGTAGGAAAATACTCTCAGGCTTTCAAAATTCGAGTTACGCCGCACAAACTTCGTCACACTTTAGCAACACGGCTTTATGCGGAAACAAATTCTCAGGTTTTGGTTAGTCACCAGCTTGGACACGCTTCTACACAAGTTACTGACCTTTACACCCATATTATCAATGAGGAAGAAAAAGACGCTCTAAATAGGCTGTAATACCTCTTTATCTCAGCAGTGCGTGCTAATCCCCCCGCCTCTTAGGCGGCGGGATTAGCAGCACTAAGCTTCGAATTTCGCTCGACTGCCCTAGGGTCAGCCGCTTTAGCGGCTTGACTTCTGGGACAGGGTAACCTCATATCAAAGATGTGAGGTTGTGCCCTAAACTTGGTGGGAGTTGAAACTCCCACCAAGTAAGTCTCTGCTTCATTAATTGTTCCAAAGCCAGTTTGCTTTTGCAAATTGTGATAAACAAAAAAGCAGGATTCTGGAATAGTACTATTGAAAGATTTTCCCAGAAATGAAACAATAGCTTGTAAAAAGAGCAGAATTCTCGTCTTTTAGAGCGATACCTCTAAAAACTTGTCATACAAAGGGTAAAGATGAGACCTCCTTCTGAATGAAGCAGAAAGTAAATGTTATAATAAAATTATGATTGAACATACTGAAAATCCTTTAATTTTTAATACAGCGATTAATGCCGTCAAATATGCACAGGCACCTAAAAATAGTCAGGTTTGTCCTTTTTGTGATACCGAGCATTTGACAGACATTTTTCGTATTGACGGACACAAGATTTGGCTGAAAAACAAATTTCCTACGATTGAGCATAGTCTGATGACTGTTATCATTGAATCTGACGAACATCTGGGTGATATTTCGACTTATCATCTGGAAGAAAACCGTGAGATTTTTCGCTTTGCTTTTGATTGCTGGGACGAATTGATTTCAAGCGGAAATTATCGTTCTGTCTTAATGTTCAAAAATTTTGGTCCACATTCTGGCGGAACGCTACGTCACCCACATTTACAGATTGTCGGACTGGAAGAAGCTGATGGTTACGAGCAGATTGCTGCGGAAAATTTTACAGGTGTTGAAATTCATCAGAATGGTGTTGAAATCACGCTTTCTACTCGCCCAATTATGGGCTTTGTCGAATTTAATGTCATTATTTCTGACTTAGACAACGTTGAACAGCTTGCAGACCATGTGCATACTATCACAAATTATCTGGTTAATGATTATATGAATGGTCGCTGCGATTCATACAACCTCTTTTTCCACCATTTTGACAACCGTTATATTTGTAAAATTGTACCGCGTTTCATTACTTCGCCCTATTATATCGGTTACAAAATTCCGCAAGTCAATAAACGCGAAAAGCTAGAAGAAATTGCAGCAGAATTGAAAGAAAAACTAAAAAATCTTTGAGAATTTTATCTCAAAGATTTTTTCATCTCAGCGGTGCGTGCTATCTATGCAAAGCTGAGCGATTCACTTTCCAGCCAAGTTAGTTTCAACTTCATTCAGCTTCTTCTGCTTTTTTCTTTTTCCAAAAAAGGAAAGTAAAGCCGGCAAGTGTCAATGCAAGAGCAATCAGCATCGCAATTCCTGTACTTCCTGTAAACGGCAGTACAAAATATTTAATATTCAAAACAGTCGTTGCCGTCAATGTATCGCCGATACCGTCCGTCACATAATAATTAACCGTATAGGTATCGGGAATCAAATCCGTATAAGTACCGTCCGAATTTGGTACCATCGCTACACCTTTGCTATTCATAATTTGAACGACAATCGTCTGAGTGGTTCCGCCGCTTGTATTAGCCGTGTAAATCACACTATTTGGTGGTGCCACAATACTGAGCCGTTTTCCGCCAATCGTGAGTGATGCATCGCTTGAAGCATTGTAAGTAACGGGATTTGACGAAGTATTCACTTGCACAGGGTTTGCCGTCAGATTCGCCGCCGCATTGACCGCATTAGCACTTGGGTCTGTAGATTTGACAAAATCGTTGACTGGATTATAACTGCCATACGGAGCTTGAGGATTCGTTGAAGTTGTCATCAAATTATCCGTACCATTCGAAATAACCGTCGTATTATTTTTAACCGTCATCAGCGTTTGAGTGGTGACAGTGTCTGCTGCTAATTGAGCGACTGTCAAACTCTTGATAAAATTGGTCAAATCCTGGGCGGCCTGCGTTGTGTTGCTATTGGCAAGCGCCGCAGTTCCTGCCGAATCGTTAGCAGCAATCCAAGCTGCATAAGCATACTCACCTGCAGCATTCAAAGCATAGTAGTTGATATAATAATCACCCGCACCATTAACCAAAATCGAATCATCCGTATTTGGATTGAGCGGTGTAGTATTGCTGCTCGAATTTGTACTGTACTGAACTTTTTCATTTTCTGTTCCCGTCCAGACAGACTGATTATCATAAACCACATTGACATAAACGGCATTGCTATTAAAGCTCGTTGTCCACGGTGAAGCTGTCGCAACATTGACCACACTGCCATCTGCATTCAGCGCCGTTTTACCGCCCAAACTTGCAAGCAAATCTGAGCCGGGAATATAGTCCGTATTCAGACCATGATTAAGATTCGAAGCATTTGACAAAATCGTCGTCTCATCTGTCACAGTCAATGTCGCATCTGTTTCCACAAGCAACATCTGGTCGGCAGCAGTTACAGGACTTCCGTCAGAAAGTTTCACATAACCAGAAGCTGTT
>JAJXWC010000131.1 GCA_021781855.1 Bacillota bacterium
TTGAATGACTTTCCGTTGACGGCAGTAACAGTATCAGCAATTTGAAGTTTACCTTTAAATGTTGAATTCGAGGCAATATCCATCACGTAAACCCCATCATATTTTAATTCGTAGGGTTTCTCTGCCAGTTTAAATGCCTGATAAACTGCAGTGTTCTGCGCTGTCTGCATGTAAAACTGATTGACCAGATTATATTGTGAATTACTCATGCCGCCCATCAAATCCTGTGCACTATAAATCGTTGCAAAGGGATTAAAATGCGCCCAAATCATCATCGCAAGATTAGCACGGGCAATTTCAACAGTGGTCAGAAAAAAGTTCCCTTTCTGCTTGTCTGTTTTGCCTTCTACCTGTACCATGTTGTTGAGTGCTTGTGTTGAGCCGGGCACCTCGAGATAATAATTAGTAGGTACGATAAGTGCAATCACAGCAATGACTGGCAGCGCAATCAGGAGAAAGCGTTTGATAAACTTGTATTGCTGTTTTTGCTTTTCTGAACTTTCTTTTTGCGGTTTATTCTTCATTTATTTCCTTAACTTTTTAATTTCACGGGCAACATTTTCAGGCACCCATTGCGCAACATCTTGTCCAAAACTGGTCAATTCACGCATTCTTGTAGAGTTGAGCGGTTCAAACTCAGGCTTTGCCATAAGTAAAATCGTCTCAACGCCTGTCATTTCATGATTGAAATAGAACATATTCTTTTCATATTCGAGGTCATGACTATTTCTGACGGCACGCACGAGCGCTGTCACACCCAATTTTTTTGCGATATTAACGGTTAAATCCCGTTCGTGCGTAATAATTTCGACATTTGAACAATCCGAAACGGCCTCTTGCAGCATTTTGACACGCTCGTTTGTTGGAAAAAAAGGATTTTTCTGGTCATTCCTAAAAATACCGACATAAAGTTTGTCAAAAAGCTGACTGCTGCGCTTGATGATATCCAGATGACCGTTCGTCAAAGGGTCAAAAGTGCCCGTGAATAAGCCGATTTTCTCTGTCATTTTACTTTCCTTATCAAAATTCGTAGATTGAGATTTTAGAAATCCCATAGATTTTCTGCTTTGTCAAATGTAGCTCCCCAATCATTTCTGGCAGTTCTACCGCTTTGTCCGTCTCGCAGACAACGATTGCATTTTCCGTCAAAAGCTGACGCGATTGCATTTCCAGAAGATTTTTCATGATGTGCTCCTTAGCGTAAGGCGGGTCGAGCAGCACAAGGTCAAAAGGCTCTGCCAACACTGACAATGCACGTTCTGCAGGGATTTTCAGCAGTTGAAACTTCTGCGATTCTTTGGTCATTTTGATGTTTTCTAAAATTACCGTCTGTGCACTGCGGTCTTTTTCTACTTGCACGGCAAAATCCATGCCCCGCGAAATCGCTTCAATTGACAAGGAACCGCTGCCCGCAAATAAATCCAACACCCGACCACCCGAAAAATAAGGCCCAATCATGTTAAAAATAGCGCCTTTCACTTTGTCCGTCGTCGGGCGCGTCGTCTTTCCTGCCAATGTTTTCAACGGTCTGCCACCGTAATTTCCCGAAACAACTCTCATAACTTCTATTTTATCACAAAATCAAGCAGACAAAAGCACAAAAGCAAAAAGTTCGGTAACCAGCCGAACCCTTTGTTTTTAGGAGTAATCTTAATGAAAAATTTTATTGGAATAAACATAGTATAACGGCTTTTGCTTAATCACTACACAACTGGCGCTAAAAATGAACTTAAACACTATGATAAGGATGATATCCCGACCAAATTTGCCCAGAATTATTTTTTCCTTCATTATTCAATCTTGAAAAATTTGGCGTTCCATAGGTCTCAATTAAATCATTGTACAACTTTTGAATATCTGCTGATAGCGGTTTTCCTGTATTTTCCGTATGAATTTTCATTGATAAGCAAAAAGCATTTATGGTATCGCCAAATGGATAACCTTGCTCAATCTCTCGTATTCGTTTTCTTAAAAAATGTTTTTCCATGCTATCCAAGTCTTCGGATTGTACCAAGCCCAACATTCGCTGATAAAATCTATCCTGTCTATCTGTCAGCATTTTAGTTCCTCCCTTTCAGAATTACACGTGAAGTTCCAACAGCCAGAACCGCCCCCAAGCCCAACGGTAAAAATGCCGAATAACCCAAATGACTGACTTCAATCATCATGAACAGTGCCATGAGTGGTGCCTGTTGTGAAGCCGAAAGCAAGGCAACAGCGCCCAAAACCGCACATTCCCCAATCGTGGCGCTTCCTGAAGCTAGAGGAACAAAGATGAAGCCTGCGCTAGCCCCAAGCGCTGCCCCTATTGCAATCGCAGGGGTCAAAGTACCCCCAGCAGCGCCTGAGCGTATGGTCAATACCGTTACCACACCTTTTGCAAGCGCTCCGAGTAGCAAAAGCGGAACAAGACTGCTGCTTACCGAATTGATAGAAAGTTGTGCAAGTGCCCGACCATTGCCCATAATCTGTGGAAAAATCATCGCAATCAAGCCTGTAAGACCCGCCATAAGCGGAAGCTCCCATAAAATCGCCTTGCTCCTTGTCTGATGCGCCTCAGCCCATTTGAACGCCTTGCGGAAAAGCGCACCAATCACACCGCACAGCGGCGCAACGACAAGCACGAAAAGCATAAAAAGCAAAGAGAATTTTACATCGCCAACTAAATAGTAAGGTTTCAAGCCTTTGACCATCGAGCCTATCAGCATCGCAATCACGGACATCGTCAAGCTCACTGTCACTGTTCGAATGGTAATTTTCCGCAACAAAATCTCTACGCAGAAAAACATTCCTGTCAAGGGGGCGATATAAACCCCTGCAAAGCCTGCTCCTGCTGCTGCGGCAATCAGTAGTTTTCGGTCATCATTTGACAAATCTGTCAAATTCATTTTTCGTAAGAAAGTTGTCCATTTCTGCGCAAACATCGCACCTGCTTCTCGTGGTGCCAATTCGCGCCCGACCGAGCCACCCGTGCCGACGTAAAAAATCTGTGTCATGACATGGACTAATGTTTGCCAAGCAGGGATTTTCTCGCCAGATAGCCCTTTAGCAATCGTACTTGAATACTTGAACTTGGTTCGCAAAATCGACCAGATGACGGCGGCAATCCCGCCACCAATCAGGACAGACAGGAGACGATGCACAGGAAAAGTCCCGATTGCCGCAGGCTGCGCTGCGTTTTCCACAAAGCCCAGAAATGCCTGCTCAACAAAATCCAAAAAGAGACTCAAAAGTCCTGAACTCACACCCGTGACAATCCCCAGAACCACGACTGACAGCGCTAAAATCGTCGTTTCATTTTTTATTACTTTAGTCATTAGAATTATTATATCATTTTCAACCCCTTTGCTCATGTCGCTGAATCGCCCTCACGCCAGGCACGATTGCAAGTAAAGTCACAAATACCATAATCAATGCCATGCCGAAACTACCGTAATACTGCGAGCCTGACACCATTAATCCTGACAAAATACTGGACATGGCACCTGCAAAAGTCCAAACGCCTGTGTAGGCACCTGCTTGCTCTGGATTCATCATGTTTGCCATTAGCGCTTGTCCAAAAGTGATAAAAATCATTTCGCCAATTGTTTCGATGATAATCGCTACCATTTCAAGCGCAAACGAATTAACCATAAAAGCCATCACAAATCCCAAGCCAGTCAGTGCTGCTCCGATTGCATAGCCTTTGCGATTGGACCAGTTTGCCACAAGTTTGCGAATCAAATTCATAAATAGCACAATCAGCACCGTATTGACAATCGTCATCAGCGTCAGCATCCGCTGTCCGTAAATTGTGATATGAAACAACGTCATAATGTGAAAATTTTCACCAAGATGAACAGGCAGACCATAATTGAACTGGATATAAAACATGGCGACAAAAATTCCTGCAAAAGCATACAGCATAAAAATTTTGTCTTTTGATACCTGTCTGTAGGCTTGAAAGATATTCATTTCTTCTTTTAGCGCTCTTTTACTGGGGTCAAAAGTCTCGGTAATCATAAACTCTACAATCAAGAGTGTGATAATCTGTGCAACAGCAAGTCCCACCAATAATTCAAAAAGATAATCTTGAAAAAGCCAGCCGGACAGCGCCGAACCAATCGCAATCGCAAGATTGATAATCCAATAATTGATGGAATAGACGATTTTTCGATTGGACACGTCCGAGGCATCAACAATCATTGCTTCTGCACCTGTGTTAAAAAAGCCAAAGCCAAACTCCATGACCAGAAAGCCGACAAAAGTCAGCCACGGATTAAAAAGCATCGGCGAATTGGCGAACGCCGCCAAAATTGCACCAAGACTCGTCAGCACGCGCCCAATCAGCATCACGGGTCGGCGTCCTTCTTGGTCCGTGCGATGCCCTGCATAAATGCCCGTTGCAAAACTGGCGACACTAGAGATAATGAGCAAAATCCCTGTGATGCCTGCGCCAAGATACTTGGCATAATAAATCGCCATTGAAGCATTGACTGAGCTCCCAGCGATAAGACTAATAAAGGTAATCATCAAGCGCAAGCGAATGTTGCGATTGAGCGAGAAAAAATCTTTCATTTTCTATTTCTTTTCTATATTTTCAAAATTGAGGAGATTATTTCATGAACAGGCGATTCTTTCTTTTCATTGATGACTAGAACAAAATCAGAGCTTGCTATTAAGACTAAATGCTTTAAAAGATAGTGTTTTGTTAATCAACCTGATGTAAGAATCTATCTGTTTATCAGTTTCAAAAGGCGCTGATGGTGCATTTTTAAGGCAATAAGCGCAGGGAAAATTGTCAAAAGTGTAACAAAAATCATCACCACACCAAGACCGTAATCTCCATAAACCATCGTTCCTGAAACTACCATTCCCGCAATAAAATTGGCAATCGGATAGGTTATACTGACTGCTCCCGTATAAACACCTGCCGCATCCTGCTTCATCAGATTAGCCGTCAAGACCTGTAAAAATGCAACAGCAATCATTTCTCCCGAAGTATCAAGAAGTATGGCAATCATCTCCATAGAAAAGCTGTGGCTAAACAAGGCAAGCACGAGCCCTGCTCCCTCTAAGGTCGTACCAATCACGATTCCATTTTTAGTACTCCAATTTTTAGTGAACTGTCTGATAATTGGCATAAAAATAATGACGAGAATGGTATTAAGCATTAACATAATCGTCAACATTCGTTGTCCATACACCTGCATTCCCAGTACATTTGTTGTACGAAAAGTACTAGATAAATGAACTGGGAGAAAAAAACTGACAGCACTATTAAACATTGAACCGCCAATCAAACTTACCATATAAATCATAAATATTTTGTCTTTTGAAACTTGAAAATACGCTTTAAAAATGTTGCTCTGGTGTGTTTTATGATGTTTAACAGGTTGAAAGGTTTCGCGGATTCCCCAAAAGGTAATGATTAAATTAGTCAGATAAGCCACAGCAATAAGCATCAGTAGCTCATCAAAATAATCACGAAACAACCAACCTGAAAGGGCTGCACCAAAGGCGATTGCAAGGTTAATCATCCAATATTGTAGAGCGTAAACTTTTTTCCGACTTTCTGAATCAGTCAAATCAACCACCATCGCTTCAAGCGAAGTTCCGCATAAACCACTCCCAAAGCTTTCAAGCATAAAGCCTATAAAAGTCAACCACGGATTGAAAAAGAGAGTATTTGCCAAAATGGCAAATAACATACCAATAAATGCTATCAAATTGCCAGAAACAATCATCGGTCTGCGTCCGTGTAAATCCGACCAATGCCCCGCCAAAAGTCCTGTAAGAAAGCTGACGATTGAGCCAATAATCAGTAAAATCCCTGTAATCCCAACTCCCATGTGCTGATTATAGTAAATGGTCATCGAGCCTTCAACTGTAGAAAAAGCGCCAAGCGCAATGAACATTGTAATCAGTCTGAGTTTGATATTGAGCTCAAGCTCAATAAAATCTTTCATTTTCCTTTTCTTCTTTTTTTGTTTATTTGGTAGATAAAATGTGTTGCTTCATTTTTCTGCCTGTTTTCCGCTGTCAGAGATGCAACTTCCTTTCTGTGATATTTCTTCGGCGGATTTTTAACTCATTTATCTTCGATACTTAGTAATTTCTAAATCATGTTTGCTTTTCGTAAAGCGTAATTGAGCGCATTGCAGGTAAAATCGCAAGTCCTGTTGCAAGAATCAGGATAATGCCCATGCCCAGACTGCCATAAATTGATGAAAACGAAACAAGAAAGCCCGAAAGTACCTGTGCAATCGGCTGTACTGCGGAAAAAGCGCCAGTATATGTGCCAACTTGCTCTGGATTCATCATGTCCGCCCGAAGCGACTGTTCAAAGGGAACAAAAACAAGCTCACCTGCGACATTCAAAAAAGCACCGAGAAATTCCCACAAGGGTGAATTTCCCATGACTGCAATCGTCCAGCCCAAGCCCATTAATGCAGCACCAATGGCAAAACCACGTTTATTCGACCAGTGACTTGTCGCACGTCTGACGGTTGATAAG
>JAJXWC010000006.1 GCA_021781855.1 Bacillota bacterium
ATTGACGGTTTTCCTTTTTTTGTTGATAATGCTTTACCTGATGAAAAAATTCAAATGAAAATCACAAAAGTTGGCAAAAATTTTGGATTTGGACGAGTGGAAAAACGGCTTGTGGCAAGTCCAAAACGGGTAAATAACTTAAATCTAAATTATCTACGTACAGGCATTGCTGATTTGGGGCATTTAGTTTATGAAGAGCAACTTATTTATAAACGGAAACAAGTTGTTGAATTATTACACAAAACAGCAGGAAAGACTAATTTTCCTGTATCAGAAACAATTTCCGCAGAAAATCCAACGAAATATAGAAATAAAGCGCAAATTCCTGTTCGGGAAATTAACGGACAACTCGAAACAGGTTTTTTCAGAAAAAATTCACATGAATTGGTGCCGATTGAAGATTTTTATATCCAGAATTCCGAAATTGACCAACTCGTCCTTTTTTTAAGAGATGAATTTCGAAAATATTTTTTGACAAGTTTGTCAATTTATGATGAGAAAACGCGTGAAGGCTGGCTGAGAAATCTGGTTATCCGACGTGCCTATCACTCTGGGGAAATCATGCTGATTTTAGTTGTTACTTCCGCTCAACTCCCTTTTGATAAGGAAATATTTTTGACAGCTTTATCTAAAAAATTTCCTACTATAAAATCTGTTCAGCTCAATATTAATAGCTCTGATGGAAGCTTTATTTTCGGGAAAAAGTTTATTCTCTTATCTGGGAATAATTTTATTACGGATACGATGTTAGAGAAAAAATTTGAAATTTCAGCGCCAGCTTTTTACCAAGTAAATACCCCACAGGCTGAAAAACTTTATCAAGTGGCTTATGAATTTGCAGAATTAAAACCTACAGATTGTGTTATTGATGCTTATTCAGGAATAGGTACGATTGGAATTGGAATGGCAGATAAAGTTTCACAAGTTTATGGAATGGAAGTTATCCCAGAAGCAGTTGAAAATGCACAACATAATGCGCATTTAAATGGTATTACTAATACACACTATGAAGTTGGAACCGCTGAAAAGATTTTGCCAGAATGGCTGCAGAAAGGAATTGTTCCTGATGTGATTTTCGTTGACCCTCCTCGCAAAGGTTTAGATGAAAGCTTTATTGAAGCGGCAACGGCAACAACTGCACGAGCACTCGTTTATATTTCTTGTAATCCTGCAACTTTTGCTCGTGATGTGGTTCGTCTGGAAAATTGCGGATATTTTTTGGATAAAGTACAACCAGTTGACCTATTTCCGCAGACACACCATGTTGAATTAGTGGGAAACTTTAAGAAAAAATGATAGTATTTTATAGGAGTAAGAAAGGGTTATTATGATACACAATCACGAACTTGATTCGCAAGTTTACTATGACAAAGTGGCAAGAAAGTTCAATCGGACATGGGACGGATTTTTAGCAAGTTTTTTTAAACGATTTATTGTAAAAAACCTTGAACTAACTGAGCAATCTTCAGTATTGGATATCGGCTGTGCCAATGGAACTTTGTTGGATATGCTTCATAAAAAAGTAGAATTTTACGGGACAGGTATTGATATCTCTCCTGAAATGGTTAAGGTTGCACAGGAACTTTATCCAGAGTTCAATTTTTTTGCTGCTTCGGCACAGACGATGCCTTTTCCTGATGAAGCTTTTGACTTAATGATTTGTTCAGCGAGTTTTCATCATTTTCCAAATCCAGCAGCATTCTTGACAGAAGCAAAAAGGGTACTTAGACCTGATGGACGTTTAGTTATCGCAGAAATCAGAATTCCTGTTTACGATGTTAGAAAGGTTTATAACCGCCATATTGAAAACCACTCTACAGAGGGAGATGTTAAGGTTTATGGGCAAAATGAGTTATTAGATTTGTTCAAACAGGCTGATTTTGAAGTACTTGTTCACAAAAATGCTCTACAAATTCAATACTATGAATTGAAAAAAATGCGATAATTATCGGAGAATATATGCTAAGAATCTCACAAATAAAAATTTCGATTGATGACGATGTAGAAAAAGTCAAAAGTCTTGTCCTAAAAAAATTAAAAATCTCAGCCACAGAGCTGTTAGAATACCGAATTTATAAAGAATCGATTGACGCCAGGCATCGTGGAAAAATTGATTTTATCTATACAGTTGATGTGGCTGTAAAACAAGAAGAAAAAATACTGAAAAAGAAAATACCGAATGTTTCAGAGGCGCCCGATTTAGCCTATAAAAATCCTGAAATAGGAATGGAAAGCTTGCAAAATCGTCCTCTTGTCATCGGTTTTGGACCTGCGGGGATGTTTTCTGCTTTGCTCTTGGCGCAAATGGGTTATCGTCCGATTGTATTGGAGCGTGGTCAGAAAGTCGAAGAACGGGTTAAATCTATTGACGAATTTTGGAAAAAGGGGAAACTAAATCCACGTTCAAATGTTCAATTTGGCGAAGGAGGTGCAGGGACTTTTTCAGATGGCAAATTGACCAGTCGAGTTCGAGATTTACGGGGGCGTAAAGTTCTGGAAGAATTTGTTGCTGCTGGGGCACCTGATGATATTTCATATCGTGCGCATCCACATGTTGGTACAGATTTGTTACGTGATATTGTAAAAAATATACGTGAAAAAATTATTGAGCTTGGCGGGGAAGTCCGATTTGAAGCACAAGTTACTGATTTTTTGATTGAAAATGGTCAGCTGCAAGGTATTGTTTTACAAAATGGCGAGAAAATTTTTGCTCAACAAGCGATTTTGGCAATTGGTCATAGTGCACGAGATACTTTTTCTCAGATTTATGAAAAAGGAATTCAGATTACGTCGAAGCCATTCGCTGTTGGTGTTCGTATTGAACATCCGCAAGAAGTGATTAATAAAGCACAATACAAAGAATTTGCAGGACACCCAAGACTAGGTGCTGCAGAATACCGCCTGACTCACAAGGCAAGTAATGGAAGAGGGGTTTATACTTTTTGTATGTGCCCAGGTGGTTTAGTGGTTCCAGCGGCTTCCGAAGAGGGACGTCTTGTTACCAATGGCATGAGTGAACATGCACGTAGTGAAGAAAATGCGAATAGTGGACTTTTGGTTCAGGTTTTTCCAGAAGATTTTCCTAGTAAACATCCGCTTGCTGGGGTTGAATTTCAACGAGAATTAGAAGAAAAGGCCTTTCAACTCGGTGGCAGCACTTATCAAGCTCCTGCTCAACTTGTTGGTGATTTCCTAAAAAATCAAGCTTCGACAACACTTGGAACGGTTAAACCTAGTTATGTTTTGGGAGTAAAGCCTACGGATTTGCGGCAATTATTTCCCCAATATATCACGGAAGCAATGGCAGAAGCACTTGTAGGCTTTGAACATAAAATTCACGGGTTTGCAATGAATGATGCAGTTATGACAGGTGTGGAATCTCGTTCATCATCGCCTGTCCGTATCAACCGTGATGATGAAAATTTGCAATCGGTCAGCACGAAAGGAATTTACCCTAGTGGAGAGGGTGCTGGATTTGCAGGGGGAATCGTTTCTGCTGCGATTGATGGTCTAAAATGTGCAGAAAGTTTGATTTCAAAATTTGCACGACCTGAAAATTGAAGGGATTAGTGCATCAATGGAAATCTCATATCTGAGAATTCTATCGACTAATAGTATTTGCTAATAAAAAAGAAGTTCGATTTGAACTTCTTTTTTGGGGATTAATCATTATTTCTTTCTCTTTTCCCATTTCGTTGCAGAGGATTTATGCTGTGCTACCCAATTTTTCCATGGATTGTTGTGTTCTTCCATTTCCTTGCCTTGAGCGAGAATTTCTTCAATTTCGCTTAACTCATTTATAGTAAAGTCGAGATGGTCAAGGGCAGCAACATTTTCAATAATTTGTTGTGGTTTGCTTGCGCCAATTAAAGCGGTCGTTACAGGCGAGACTTTACGTGAAGGGTCCTTCCGTAATACCCAAGCTAAAGCAAGCTGAGGCAATGTTTGTCCACGCTTTTGAGCAATTTCATTTAGAGAACGAATTTGCGCCAATTTATCCTCGGTGATGGCATCTGCAGCAAGTGAAGCACCGGGCTTTTTAATTCGTGAATCTTCAGGAATTCCATTTAGATATTTTGTTGAGAGCATTCCTTGAGCTAATGGTGCAAAAGCAATCGAACCAATGCCATTGTCCGTTAATACTTCTTGTAAGCCATTTTCAATCCAACGGTCAAACATGGAATAATTAGGTTGGTGAATGAGCAGTTTAAAGCCCATATCTTTAGCAATTTTTACTGCTTTTTTGGTTTGTTTTGGATTGTATGAAGAAATGCCAACATAAAGTGCGCGACCGCTATCAAGTGCTGTTTTTAGCGCACCCATTGTTTCTTCCATTGGCGTTGCAGGGTCTGGACGATGTGAGTAGAAGATGTCTACATATTTTAAGCCCATACGTTCGAGGGATTGGTCAAGACTAGAAAGTAAATATTTACGACTTCCCCACTCACCGTAAGGGCCTTTCCACATGAGATATCCTGCTTTGGTTGAAATCACAAGTTCATCGCGCAAACCAGAAAAATCCTCACGCAAAATACGCCCAAAATTACTTTCAGCTGAACCTGGCTCTGGTCCATAGTTATTCGCAAGGTCAAAGTGAGTGATTCCTAGGTCAAATGCCGTATGAATCATTTCGCGTGCATTTTCAAAATCATCAACTGAGCCGAAATTATGCCACAATCCCAGTGAAATTGCGGGAAGAAGCAGACCAGATTTTCCGACACGACGATAAATCATCTTGTCATAGCGATTAGGATTTGGTGTGTAAGTCATTAGAAACCTCCAATTACATTCTTATTCTATTTTAACACGATTAACCAAACTTAGCGACTAAAAACCCTTTCAAAATGTGATATAATAGAATGTAAAAGTTGTTGTAATGATGGAAATTATATCTACAATAGTTAATCGTTCTTGGAACAATACTGACGTGATATTTAGTCGAGCGAAATTCGAAGCTTGCCATTCCGACTAGCTGCTTTAGCAGCATAGCGAGGATGGACAGCGTAGCAGCAAAGCCGCGGAGATAGTGCTGTCTATCTCGTCGTCTTAGAGCGAGGAATGGTCACTTTTAGTGGCGTATGATAAATGGCACAGAGTGCTCTATTAAGGCTTCAGATAAAGAAGGTGAAGCTCCCGCCTTTCGCAGTACGAAGTAGATAAATAGCACGCACGGATAAGATAAAATAATAGGAAATAAAAAAATGAGTCAAGAACCGAAAAATTTCAAAGCTTCCATTTTCTTTAAATGGTTTGTCAATAATAAAATGGTCACAGCACTAGCCATTATTTTGCTGCTTTTGCTTAATATTCTTTTAATTAATAAGGTCAATTTCATTTTTCAGCCTGTGGGTGAATTTTTGACGACTGTTTCTTTACCTGTAGTACTTGCGGCAGTCTTTTATTATTTGCTCAATCCGATTGTTGATTTTTTGGAAAAGCGTAAAATTCCACGTTTGGCAACGATTATTATTTTGTTTATTGTCATTGCTGGATTGATTATTTGGGGGCTTGCTGTTGCCATTCCGAATATCACGAATTCGACGGAGATTTTCGCCAAAAGAGTTCCTTATTACGTAACGCAAATTCAGGACCAAGTCAATGATACACTGAGCAACCAACGTTTTGAACAATTTCGTCCGCAAATGGATAAATTGATGCAGTCACTTGGAAATAATCTGATTGACTGGTCAAAAAATTTCTCCGCAACGGCGGTCAACTCGCTCACAGACATCATTAGTAAAACTGCAAATGTGCTAATTTCATTAGTTGTTTTTCCATTTGTATTGTTTTATTTGTTGCGTGACGGGCAAAATCTCAACCATTTCATCACAAGATTGCTTCCGCCAGCTTGGCGAAAAGATAGCTCAAAAATTCTGACTGAAATGAACAATCAGCTTTCAAATTATGTGCGCGGACAAGTGATTGTAGCGTTTGCTGTGGCGATTTTGTTTTGCATTGGTTTACCAATCATCGGTTTACGCTATGCAATTACACTTGCGATTTTATCTGGATTTTTCAATCTCATTCCCTTCCTCGGTTTCTATTTAGCATTGATTCCTGCATTGACAATCGGACTGGCAACGGGTGGCCCAATAATGATGATTAAAGTTTTGGTTGTTTTTATCATTGAGCAAACGATTGAAGGACGATTGATTTCACCCTTAGTTTTAGGAAGTCAGCTTGATATGCACCCAATTACTGTTTTATTTGTCCTTTTGACCGGAGCAAAAATTTTCGGACTGTGGGGTGTCTTATTAGCTATTCCGTTTTATACAGTGGTCAAAGTTGTCGTTGTTCACACTTATCATTGGTATAAAGATATATCTGATATTTATAATGAAGAACTTTTAGAAGAAGAAAAGGAGCAAGGTTAATGTCATATTCTGAAGATGTTGTTGATTTTTTACATCAGGGCGATTTGATTGGAATGAAGAATGCGTTATCGAAAGCTCTGGAAAATGATTCAGAAGAAATACTTGCTGATTTGGCGGAATACTTGCAGATGATGGGCTTTATTGATGAAAGTCATCAGATTTATGATAAAATTTTGACCGAACACCCTGATTCCACTGATTATCTTATCAATTTGGCAGAAATTGCAGAAGATGATGGGGAACTTGATGCGGCTCTGAATTATCTTTATCAGATTCCTGCAGATGACGAAAATTATGTTGCTGCTCTGGTTAAAATTGCTGATTTGTATCAATTTGATGGTGATTTTGAAACGGCGATTGCAAAACTTGAGGAAGCACGTGAACTTTCAGATTCACCTTTGATTACTTTTGCTTTGGCAGAGAGTCATTTTGACAATGGAGATTTTAAGAAAGCGATTACCGAATATGCAAAATTGTCTGAGCGAAAAATTTTGCATGATACAAAAATTTCGATTTATCAACGGATAGGGGAAAGCTACGCTCAACTTGGAAATTTTGAAAATGCGATTTCTTTTCTTGAAAAATCTTATGAATATACAAAAAATGCTGAAGTGCTCTACGAAATTGCCATTTTATACAGCGAAATCCATAATGAAACACGTGCCATTGCTGCTTTCAAAAAATTAGAAAACCAAGAAAGTGATTTTATTAATTACGAGCTTGCTTATGCACAAGTTTTAGAAAATGATGGACAACAAGAAGAAGCACTAAAAATTGCTGAGTCTGGTTTGAAAAAAACACCCAATGCTGTTCCGCTTTTACATTTTCTCTCAAAAATATCTTACCGGCTTAAAAATTCACAAGCTGCCGAGCACTATCTTATGGAGGCGCTCAACCAGCCAGAATTACATGATGAAACGGTTTTTCTGCTTGCCAATCTTTATTTTAACGAAGAAGATTACGAAGCGGTTGTCAATCTTCAAAACCTTCTTGAGGATGAACATTTGCTTGCCCAATGGCTTTTTGCACAGGCAAATCGCGAGCTTGAGAATGACAGTGAAGCAAGCTCTCTTTACGCAAATCTTGTAACAAGCGATTTGATAGAAAATCCCGAATTTTTATCAGATAATATTAATTTCCTTCGTGAAATTGGACAATTTGACAAGGCTAAAGCATTGATTCAGCAGTATCTCAAACTTGTTCCGGATGATGAAAACATGCGCAATCTACTTGAGAATTGAGTGAAGTGGTTTGATTAAAAGGCTAAATCACTTGGGATAAAAAATCCTTGCAAACTAAAAAAACTTATGTTATACTTATAAAGGTTCGTATGAACTGACCGAAGACAGTTGGGGGCAAAAGCCATAAAAATCCAACCGAGGACAAACATTTTAAGAATGATTGAACTCTCTATGTCTTTTGGTCGTGGAGATTTTTTATTGAATTTTCACGAACAAAATAAAATGGAGGTAAAAAAATGAGCGATTACAAAGTAAACGAAGCAACGATTGCAGCAAAATCAGAATTGGTTGATGTTTATGCAAAGAAATTTGCAGAAGCCGTATCTGTTGTTGTAGCAGACTCACGTGGTTTGACTGTTGAACAAGATACTCAACTTCGTAAACAACTTCGCGAAGCTGGAGTTGAATTCAAAGTGGTTAAGAATTCAATCTTGCGTCGTGCAGCTGAAAAAGCGGGGATCGAAGGAATGGAATTTTCTGGTCCTTCAGCCGTTGCTTTCTCAAATGATGATGTTGTTGCCCCAGCTAAAGTTTTGAGTGATTTTGCTAAAACAGCAGATAAACTTGAAGTTAAAGGCGGTATCATCGAAGGCAAAGTTTCTTCACAAGCCGAAATTGCAGCTATTGCAGCTCTTCCAAGCCGCGAAGGACTTCTCTCTATGCTTCTTTCAGTGCTTCAAGCACCAGTGCGCAACGTGGCTCTTGCAGTCAAAGCTGTTGCCGAAAAAGCAGAAACAGCTGCTTAATTCAGCTGAAAAAGGTGGCTTAATTGTCACAACATCAAATCGGCGGATTTACGCAAACTAAAATTTTAATAGGAGAATATTAAAAATGGCATTGAACATTGAAAACATCGTTGCTGAACTTGAAACAGCAACAATCCTTGAACTTTCTGAGCTTGTAAAAGCAATCGAAGAAAAATTTGACGTAACTGCAGCTGCTCCTGTAGCTGTTGCTGCAGCTGGTGCAGCTGGCGGAGCTGAAGCTAAAGATAGCTTCGACGTTATCTTGACATCTGCTGGTGACAAGAAAATCGGCGTTATCAAAGTTGTTCGCGAAATTACTGGTCTTGGTCTTAAAGAAGCTAAAGCACTTGTTGATGGCGCTCCAGCACCAATCAAAGAAGGCGCTGCAACTGCAGAAGCTGAAGATATCAAAGCTAAATTGGAAGAAGCTGGCGCTTCAGTTGAACTCAAGTAATCTTTTCTTGATGAAACGAACCTGTCGAAATGACAGGTTTTTTTATATTTTTAATTTAACATAATTTAAATTATGTTAAATTAAAAATAAATAGAAAATTTATAAGTAAATGGTCAAAATAAAATAGCGTTTCCATTTTTTGCCAAAGTAGTCTATAATAGAGTAAGATTAAACTTTAAGGAAAAATTATGAAAGAAAACTACAAAAGAAACCGTTACACCTTTGGTATTGGTACAATCGGACGTGATATGTCTTATACACTTATCAGTATGTACTTAATGTTTTATTTTACAGATGTTGCAAATATCACGACAGCAGACCTTTTTTGGGTGACTGGCATTATGGTTGCTTGGCGTGTTGTAGATGCAGTTTCTGACCCGCTCATGGGGATTCTTGTTGATAATACAAAATCTCGTTGGGGGAAACATAAGCCGTGGATTTTAATTGGAATGATTTTAACGGGAATTTTTATCCTGCTTTTATTTTGGGATTTTGGTCTGCACGGAGCAGCTTTTGTTGCGCTTTTTACTTTCATTTATGCAGGCTGGGCGTTGACATATTCGCTTAATGATATTGCCTTCTGGTCCTATGTTCCTGTACTCTCGCAAGACCAAAAAGAACGTGAAAATATCGGAGCAAAGGCGAGGATTTTTGCACTGATTGGCACATTTTTTGTTGTGGCGGGAATTGTACCGCTCACGAATCTGTTTGGGAAAGCAGTGGGAAATAATCAAAAAGGTTATTTTATCTTTGCAGCGATTGTCGTTGCTATCATGTGGTTAGGACAAATCGTGACTTTACTTGGTGTAAAAGAACCCAAAGGAGTTTCGGAGGTGCAGCAGCATACGCATTTCAAAGATTTTATACGTGCTATTTTTAAAAATGACCAACTTCTTTATATTGCGATTGCAATGGGACTATTCATGATTGGTTACACCACAACAACGAGTTTTGGGATTTTCTATTTTCAGTATGTGTACGGCGATGTCAATATGTATTCCATTTTTGCTGTTATTCTGGGGCTTTCACAAATTTTCTCCCTCTTGATTTTTCCTACAGTAAGCAAAAAATTGAAACGCAAGACGATTTATTTGTTTTCTACAATTTTTGTTGTCGCAGGTTATGTTCTATTTTTCTTTGCACCGACCAATACCATGTTTTTTGTTGGTGTTGGCGGAGTTTTGATTTTTGTTGGGCAAGCCAGTATTCAGCTCCTTATGCTTTTGTTTCTTGCAGACACTGTTGACTACGGACATTGGAAATTAGGAAAACGTAATGATAGCGTCACCTTTAGTTTGCAACCTTTTATTTACAAAATCGGTGGTGCGGCAGCTAACGGTATTGTCGGCATAACTGTTGTTCTTGCAGGAATAAAAGGTGCCCCTACAGGAACTATTCTTGCAGCAAATCAACAATTTGTATTCAAAACTGCAATGTTTGTTCTACCGCTCTTTTGTATTCTTATTGGTTATCTTATTTATCATTTCAAATTTAAAATTGATGAGACAAAATATGCGGAAATTATCTCTGATTTGCATGAAAAAGGAGAAATTGAATAATGTTAACCATGAATAGTCGTTTAAAAGAACTTTACGCCAATCCTGTCGGTCACGATGCGCTCAGCAAAATTCTTCTTCAGCTCGACAAATCTGAAAAATGGCTGACCAATCCTATCGTTGGTAATCTCAAACTCAAGACACTTGCAAAATTTGCTGGAAATCGTGTGGACAAAAGCTTTTTTGAAGTTTTACTTCGACTTTTAAATAGTGAAAAAGATTTACCGCATGCTGATTCAGGGAAAATTCGTCCTGCTTGGTGGAAAGAAGCCGTTTTCTATCAAATTTACCCACGTTCTTTTAAAGATTCAAATGCTGATGGAATTGGTGATTTGGGTGGGATTATTGAAAAACTTGACTATCTACAAGATTTGGGGGTAACGGCGCTTTGGCTGTCACCGATTTATGATTCGCCTAATGACGATAATGGCTACGATATCCGAGATTATCAGGCGATTATGAGCGAATTTGGCACAATGGCAGATTTTGATTGCTTACTTTCAGAGTTGCACCAACGGGGGATGAGGCTGATTATGGATTTGGTGGTCAATCATACTTCAGATGAACATCCCTGGTTTGTTGAAGCACTCTCAAATCCAGACTCTAAATATCGTGACTATTATTTTTTCAGAAAATCTCCTGAAAATCAGCCGCCGAATAATTGGCTTTCTTTTTTCAGTGGTTCCGCATGGAATTATTATCCAAATCAAGAGGTTTGGGCACTTCATCTGTTTTCAAAAAAACAAATGGATTTGAATTGGGATAATCCTGATGTCCGCAAGGATATTACAAATATGGTAAATTGGTGGTTAGACAAAGAGATTGACGGCTTTCGTCTTGATGTCATTAATTATATTTCTAAAACAGAAGGTCTACCTGAAGGAAATCCAATGATTCATGAGCTTATGGGCTATCGCGGGATTGAAAATTATTTTTATGGTCCGCATTTGCATACCTACCTGAATGAATTAAAAGAAAATGCTTTTTTACCGCATCAGGCTTTTTCAGTGGGCGAAACACCTGGTGTTGGAATGGAAATGAGTAAACTTTTGACCGCAGATTATCGCCGTGAACTTGATATGGTCTTTTCGTTTGACCAGCTTGAAACACCTGGACATGTACGTTTTGACGATTATCGCTATGATTTGGACTATCTCAAGACCTATCTTATGGATTGGATGAACAATTATCCAGCGAGTTGTTGGATGTCGCTTTTTTATGAAAATCATGATAATCCGCGAATGATTTCCAAGGTCAATCCCGACTCAAAATATCGTGAAATGTTGGCAAAATTGCTAGCCACTGTTCAATTCAGTCTGAAAGGCACACCTTTTGTTTTTCAAGGTCAGGAAATTGGAATGGTTAATCAAAAATTTAGCTCAATCAATCAGCTTCGGGATGTTGAAAGTCTCAATCTTTATCAGGAATCTTGCGAAAAAATGTCCGCAGAAGATGCATTAGCTAAAGTTCTGGCAGGAAGTCGTGACCACGCGCGCACGCCAATGCAATGGAATAAAGAGAAATTTGGCGGCTTCACGACAGGAACACCGTGGATAATTGGTGACGACGACTATTTAACTTATAATGTTGAGCAAGAGCAAAGTGATGAAAATTCAATTTATCATTTTTACAAGAAACTGATTGCTTTGAGAAAACAGGAGCTCACCTTGGTTTATGGTGATGTTGAATTTGTGAATAGCAAAGAAAAGAATTATTTTGCCTATTATCGAAAATGGCATGGAACCGTTTATTTCGTTGAGTGTAATTTGGGTACAAGCCCGAAAAAGCGCAGTAGAATTGGACAAAATGGGCGTTTGATTTTATCTAATGTAAGTAAACAAGGAGAGCAAATGGCTGCCTATGAAACAGCGATTTATCAAATTTACTGAAATTTATAATTTTTTATGATTTAATAGTTGACGCACATAAAAAAATATGCTAAAATTCAGACAATTAAAAAGATAAAAAATAGAGATGAAAGAGTAATTCGATTTTGTGAGTCAAAGAGAACCTTGTTGCTGAAAAAGAGGTCTGACAAAGCGAATGAACCACACTCATCGTATTCTTTTTGTTCATCTGAACAAACGTTTGTTACGTTATCGCTTGAGTTTTGAACTTACCGAGACATTTTTCGCGAGAAAAGTGTGAAAAAAGGTGGAACCACGTTGAACCGTCCTTTAAGCTATGTGCTTTTAGGCGGCTTTTTTATATATTATGAATATACATAATTTAAATTATGTTTAAAAAGGAGAAAATTGATGACTTGGAGAAATAATTTGCGAGCTGTTAAGCCTTATGTTGCAGGTGAACAACCAAAATTTTCGGAGATGATTAAATTAAATACGAATGAAAATCCATATCCGCCGTCACCAAAGGTTCAAAAAGCTTTAGAAGTTTTTTCAACTGAACATTTGCGGCTGTATCCTTCGGCGGATGCAGAAGAATTGCGTACTGCATTAGCAGCTTATTATGGATTAGCTGAGAATCAGATTTTTATTGGAAACGGCTCTGACGAAGTATTATCACTTTCCTTTTTGACTTTTTTCAATAGCCCAAAACCTTTAATTATGCCTGACATTTCCTATTCTTTTTATCCTGTTTACTGCAAGCTGTACGGCATTAAATATAAAAAAGTGCCTTTAGCACTTGATTTCAGTTTGCGTGCGAATGATTATTTTCAGGAAAATGGAGGGATTGTTTTTGCAAATCCGAATGCGCCGACGGGAATTTATCTTGATTTGACAGAGATTGAGAAAATTTTGCAGAAAAATCCTGACAGTGTGGTTTTAGTTGATGAGGCCTACATTGATTTCGGCGGACAAACGGCGCTTCCTTTGCTTAAAAAATATGAAAATCTGGTCATTACACGAACCTTTTCAAAATCACGAAGTTTGGCGGGAATTCGGTTGGGTATAGCTTTAGGGAATTCTGAGGCAATTACACGGCTCTATGATGTGAAAAATTCTTTCAATTCCTATCCGATTGATATGCTGGCGCAGAAGGTCGGCTTAGCAAGCGTTCAGGATGATGATTATTTTAAGCAAACAGTGGCAAAAGTTGTAACAACACGAGAGAAATTTAAGCAGACTATGCAGCAGTTAGGGTTTGAGCTGACGAATTCGCAAACGAATTTTGTTTTTGTCAAACACCCCAGTATTTCTGCGCAAGATTTATTTGATGTACTTTATGACGAAAAAATCATTGTGAGACATTGGAACTCACCACGAATTAGTGAGTGGTTACGCATTACGATTGGGACAGATGAAGAAATGGAACGAGTCAGCAATTTTCTAGAAAAATATTTGAAAGAAAGGCTTTAAATGGAATTCTTAAACTACCTTTTACCCGAAGAAGCGGGCGAAATGACTCTGGCACAAGTAGCACGGCTGCGGCAGATTGAGCAGCGGTTGCGTCTGCTTTTTGAAACAGCAAAATATCAAGAAGTGATGCCGCCGAATTTCGAGTATGTAGAGCTTTATGACAGCTTAAAAACTGGATTTGCATCTGAAAAAATGTTTCAATTTATCAACCACGAAGGAAAGTCTATTGCCCTGCGTTATGATTTCACTATTCCACTGGCACGCACATATGCGCAGTCTGGAGAGTTCGGTTTGACCCGCTATGCCTATTTCGGTAAAGTCTTCAGAAAAGAACGACGGCATAAGGGACGCAGAACGGAATCTTATCAGATTGGTGTTGAATTACTTGGCGGAACGAAAGTAGATACCGATAGAGAGTGTTTAGATTTGATTTTGAAGGCGATTGAAAAATTACCACTAAGTCCTGTCATTTTAGAGCTTGGCTCGGCTGATTTTTTTAAGCGGCTTTGCGAATTGGTCGGAAATCATGCGTCAGAGCTGACCGAACTGCTATCAAAGAAAAACTTATCTGGAATGAAGCGTTTTGTTGAGGAAAATCAATTTTCTCCATCATTTAGTCGACTTTTGACGGAATTATCAGTAAATACAGATTTGACCGTTCTGTCAAATTTGGTACAAGAAACTTTAGATGAACCACTAATTACTGCAGTTAGAGATTTGATAGAGATTGCCGAACAGTTGGATGTAGTGATTGACTTTGGAATGGTACCTGCGATGCATTATTATACAGGGCTGATGTTTAAGGCTTACAGCGATAAAGTGGCGCAGCCTCTAATTTCTGGTGGGCGCTATGATGACTTGCTGACGCAGTTTCATTGTGAAAGCTCGGCGATTGGCTTTTGCTGTCACATGGATAATATCTTGAAAGCGTGGGAACAGGAGGTGCAAAATGATTAAGATTGCAATGACTAAAGGGCGAATTCAAAAGCAGGTTACACAGTTATTGGAGCAAGCGGGCTATGATGTTGCACCGATTGTCAATATGGGACGTGAGTTACAGATTACGACTGATGATGGACTGCAGTTTATTTTCGGGAAGGCAAATGACGTTGTAACTTTTCTTGAGCACGGAATCGTTGATGTAGGCTTTGTCGGCAAAGACACATTAGATGAAAGTGATTTTGATGATTATTATGAACTGTTGGACTTGCAAGTCGGTAAATGTTACTTTGCGCTGGCGGCTTATCCTGACTTTCGCTACAAGATTTTTAATCGCCGCAAACGAATTGCCTCAAAATATACGGCTGTTGCCAAACGCTATTTTGCTCGTCAGCAAGAAGATGTCGAAATTATCAAGCTTGAAGGTTCTGTTGAGCTTGGACCAGTCGTTGGACTGTCTGATGCGATTGTTGATATTGTTGAGACAGGAAACACCTTGCGAGCAAATGGATTAGAAATTATTGAAAAAATCAGCGATATTTCAACTCGAATGATTGTCAATAAAGCAAGTTTTAAGTTTAGAAAAATAGAAATCATGGATTTAGTAAGGAGTATTGAACATGTTGAATAAAATCGAATACACCACAGATTTGGCGGAAAAATTTCAAAGTCGCAAAGCAAAGGTGTCTAAAGAAGTCACACAAGCCGTGGAGCAAATTATTGAAAACATCCGCGAAAATGGTGACAAGGCTCTGTTTGAATATGCCGAAAAATTTGACGGATTTAAAGCAAATGCTGAAAATTTGACCGTTACACAGGCAGAGTTCAACGCTGGTTTGGCACAAATTGATGCGGATTATCTGCGGATTCTCCGCCGCGCAAAAACTCAAATTGAGGAATTTCATCAGCACCAGTTGGGAAATTCTTGGGGAATTTATAAAGAAAATGGCGTGATTATGGGACAAATCGTTCGTCCACTGGAGCGTGTTGCGCTTTATGTGCCTGGCGGGACAGCGGCTTATCCCTCGACCGTCATCATGAACGCTGTACCCGCGCTCCTTGCGGGAGTCAAAAATCTCTTTATCATCACTCCTGTCAAATCTGACGGCAAGGTCAATCCAAATATTTTGGCAGCAGCAGAGGTCTGCGGCATCAAGACTATTTACAAAGTTGGCGGGGCACAAGCTGTGGCGGCTGCCGCTTATGGCACGGCGAGCATCCCCAAAGCGGACAAAATCGTGGGACCGGGCAATATTTTTGTTGCGACAGCGAAAAAACTTTGTTATGGGACTGTTGATATTGACATGATTGCGGGACCGTCCGAGGTTCTTGTCATCGCTGACGAAGCTGCCAATCCAAAATATGTCGCAGCTGACCTCATGGCGCAAGCCGAACACGATAAACTTGCCAGTGCCATTCTCGTCACAAGTTCAGATACCCTCGTCAGCGCAGTCAATCAGGAGTTGGAGCGCCAAGTCGTGCAGCTAGAGCGCGAAGAAATTATCCGCAGCTCCATTAGCAATTACGGCGGCGCAATCGTCGTTTCGACACTCGCTGAAGCCTTTGATGTCTCCAATCAGCTTGCTCCTGAGCATCTCGAAGTCCTGACGGCTGAACCGCTTGCTAAGCTTCCACTCATTAAAAATGCGGGCAGTATTTTCCTTGGCGAATACACCCCCGAGCCGCTTGGCGACTATATGAGTGGCACCAATCACGTCTTGCCAACAGGCGGTACTGCCAAGTTTTACAGTGGGCTTGGTGTGTATGATTTTATCAAATATTCCTCTTATAGCTACTATCCACGTGATATTCTCGCAATATTCAAAGATGATGTGATGGCTTTTGCCAAGTCTGAGGGACTGACTGGACATGCCAATTCTATTGGAGTCAGGTTTGACGAAGAAGACAATAAATAACATAATATTATTTATGTAAAGGAGAAAAATGAGAACTGCACAAATTACCCGCAACACCAAAGAGACTCAAATCAGCCTGTCCCTCAATCTTGACGGCACAGGTAGTACAGAAATTCAAACGGGCATAGGCTTTCTTGACCACATGCTTACCCTACTCGCCTATCACGGTGATTTTGACCTTACGCTGACAGCACATGGGGACCACGAGACCACTGGCATGGACCCTCATCATGTGACGGAGGATATCGCGATTGCGCTTGGAAAATGTATCGCTGAGGCACTCGGAGATAAGCGTGGCATCATGCGTTATGGAAATTTTACGATTCCGATGGACGAAGCATTGGTTACAACAGACCTTGATATTTCAGGGCGCCCTTATCTCGTGTTCAATGCCGATTTGTCTGGGAATCCCAAACTAGGCGGCTATGATACTGAAATGACCGAAGAATTTTTTCGTGCTCTCTCCTACAATGCGGGCATCACAGCACATATTAATGAACATTACGGCAAAAATACCCACCATATCATTGAAGGCATGTTTAAATCCTATGCTCGTGCCCTTAAGAAAGCTGTCAGCATTGACGACCAAAAAGTGAATGAAATTCCATCCTCAAAAGGTATTATTTAACATAACAAAAATTAGGTAAAGGAGCTAAAAATGATTGTCATCATTGACTATAAAGTCGGAAATCTCCAAAGTGTCCAAGCAGCGTTCAAGCGCCTCGGTATGGAAACGGTTGTGTCGCGCGACCATCAGCTTATTAGACAGGCGAAAGCCCTTGTGCTCCCTGGCGTTGGCGCCTTTCCTACCGCCATGTCCAACCTTGAAGCGTTTGACCTCATTGATATTCTAAATGAACGTGCCGCAGCAGATGTCCTTATTTTAGGCATTTGTCTTGGGATGCAGGTTCTCTTTGAGAAGGGTACAGAAAATGGTGAAACAACTGGTTTGGGACTCCTAAAAGGCACCGTTAATCTGATTTCTACCGAAGAAAAGCTACCGCACATGGGCTGGAATCAATTACATCTGACTGGAAATCACCCACTTACACAAAAGATTCAAGAGCATGATGAAGTTTATTTTGTCCACTCTTATGCCGCAGATTGCCCTACGTCTGAAATTCTTGCTAGCACAGACTATGGGAACACTCAAATTCCTGCTATCGTCGGCAAAGATAATGTTATGGGGTGTCAATTTCACCCAGAAAAATCGGGGAAAATCGGTCAGCTTATTCTTACAGCTTTTAAGGAGATGATAGAATGTTTATAATCCCAGCAATCGACCTTCAAAACGGAGAAGCCGTTCGTCTTTACAAGGGTGATTACAATCAAAAAACGATATACAGTAAAGAGCCTGAAAAGCTCGCCCAAAAATTCGAACAGATGGGGGCTCAGTATCTGCATATTGTCGACCTTGACGGCGCAAAAAATGGAACTACGACTAATCTTGAAACCATTAGACAAATTAGACGCTCAACTAACTTGAAAATTCAAGTCGGTGGTGGTATTCGTACAGAAGAAACGGTTGGACTTTATCTAGAAAAAATTGGTATAAATCGTGTCATACTTGGCACTGCAGCGCTTCAAAATCTTGATTTTCTAGCAAAGCTACTTAAGAAATATGGACCAGAAAAAATTGTGGTCGGTGTTGATATCAAAAATGGCTACGTCTCGACGAGCGGTTGGCTAGAAACCAGCGAAATTCCTTATCTGAGCTTTATCCAGCAGCTTGAAAAAATCGGTGTCAGATACACGGTTATTACTGATATTTCAAAAGATGGTACGCTTACAGGACCGAATTTTAATCTTTATGCTGAAATTAAAAGCCACAGTAAGATTAATTTTGTTGTTTCCGGTGGAGTGAAAGATAAAAACGATATCGTACAAGCTTTACATAATAATTATTATGCAATAATCATAGGAAAAGCTTATTATGAAGGAAAAATCGACCTAGAAAGTGAGTTAAAAAATGCTGACGAAACGAATTATCCCTTGTCTTGATATTAAGGACGGTAAAGTGGTAAAAGGCATCAATTTTGTAGGACTCAAAGCAGTCGGTGACCCTGTGGAGCTTGCTAAATCCTACGAAAATCAATGTGCCGATGAGATTGTTTTTCTTGATATTACGGCCAGTTATGAAAATCGGGAGATTATCACTGAGCTCATTGGTAGAGCTGCTCGTGAACTCTCTATTCCGCTGACCGTTGGTGGCGGCATTCGCACACTGGATGATTTCCGCCGAATTTTAGCCAATGGTGCAGATAAAGTTTCAGTCAATAGTGCCGCAATCGCAAGACCTCAGCTTATTACAGAGGCAGCTCAGGAATTCGGCATCCAGTGTGTCGTGGTCGCCATTGACGCAAAAGCGCGTGCTCAGGGCGGATATGATGTGTATATCAATGGGGGGCGTGAAAATACAGGCCTCGACCTTGTAAAATGGGTAAAACAATGCGAAAAATTAGGTGCAGGAGAAATCCTACTCACATCAATGGATAAAGACGGCACCAAATCGGGCTATGACCTGGATATGTTGAATGCCGTTTGTGATGCAGTCAATATTCCCGTGATTGCGAGTGGTGGCTGTGGTTCTATTCGAGATATTGTTGATGTTTTTAAGCAGACAAAAGCGGACGCTGCGCTCGTTGCCAGTCTTTTTCACTACGGCAAAGCGACAGTTGACGAAGTAAAAGTAGAGCTTAGCAAAAATCATGTATTAGTTCGTAAATTAACATAAAATAAATTATGTAAAATTATAAATGGAGAGTAAAATGAAACCAGATTTCAAAAAACAAGCACTGATTCCCGTAATTGTTCAGGATTATCGTACCAAGCAAGTCCTCATGCTTGCTTATACTAATGAAGAAGCCTACGAAAAGATGATAACGACAGGTGAGACATGGTTTTATAGTCGTTCGCGTCAAAAACTATGGCACAAGGGGGAGGAATCAGGACATTTTCAACATATTAAGGGCATCAAACTTGATTGTGATGCGGATACCTTGCTGATTTTCGTTGAGCAAATTGGTGTTGCCTGCCATACTGGTGCTTATTCTTGCTTTTTTAATGAAATTCAAGCTTTTGACGACAGTAATATTTTTCAATCACTTGAAGCACTTATTGAAGAACGAAAAATTCAACCAATTGAAAAGTCATATACTAACTATTTGCTAGACCAGGGGATTGATAAAGTCTTGAAAAAGGTTGGTGAAGAGGCAAGTGAAGTAATTATTGCTAGTAAAAATCCTGATAAAGCTGAGCTTATCGGTGAAATGAGTGACTTACTTTATCATCTTTTTGTTTTGATGAATGTCTATGGCGTCAAATTAGAGGAAGTAGAGGCAAAACTTAAAGAACGTCATCAAAAAACACAGAATAAAAAGGATTTTCATACTAGAGGAGAATTCTAATGCGTAAAGTTGACTATCATATGCACACTTATTTCTCGGCTGATAGTGAGGAAAATCCGAGAAATCATGTATTGGAGGCGATTGAAAATGGACTTGAAGAAATCTGTTTTACAGAACATCGAGATTTTCATTTTCCGGGAATGTCTTTTGATTTAGCAGTATCATCTTATTTCAAAGAAATACGAGCACTTCAGCAAGAATTTGATTCAAAAATTATAATAAAAATTGGATTAGAAATGGGATTGGATTCCCGTTTTAAAAAAGAAATCAATGACTTTGTCCATTCTGTACCATTTGATTTTGTGATTGGTTCAGTCCATGAAATTAATGATTGTGAAGTTTATGACCATACAGGATATTACGAAGAAAAAAGCAAGCAGCAGGCTCAGCAAATGTATTTTGAAGCTGTTTTAGACTGTATTCGTACCTTCGATTGTTTTAATAGTTTGGGTCATTTGGATTATGTAGCACGCTATGGTCCTTATGAGGATAAATCAATTGACTTTGAGCAATATGAGGGAATTATCCGCCAGATTGCTAAAGAATTAGTTGCTAAAAATAAAGGGATGGAAGTTAATACACGCTTGTTTCAACTAAAAAAAACACAAACTTTTTATCATTTCTTTCTTGAGCAGTATGTTAAAGCGGGAGGAAAGATTGTTACGCTTGGAACAGATAGTCACATTGCCCAACGTGACTGGTCAAGTGTCTCATTGGCTCGTCAACTCATTGCTGATGCTGGTATTACTTCGTTATCAACATTTACAAAGCAAATATTAGATTAAATCCTAAGCGAGGAATTATAAATTAAACCGCTATGCCTAATAATAATCAATGTGATTTTGAATACCTGACTTGGCAGTGTTCTATTGATGAATTTGTAAGAATAGAATCAAAAAATTCGATGATAAATTACTTGTCGGGTTTTTTTGATTCAAATTCTTGACATTTATTTTAAAAATGATAAAATTAATCATCGTTTACAAACGTAAACTAAAAAACTAATTTTATGAGGGGTAATCAATATGACAATTTTAGATAAAGTCAATCAACCGTCAGATATTAAAAATTTGACAAAAAATGAACTTGAAGAACTTGCAGCAGATGTACGAGCCGCAGTCATTTACCGTGATAGTAAAATAGGGGGACATTTAGGTCCAAACCTTGGGGTTGTCGAAATGACCATTGCTCTCCACAGAGTTTTTAATTCACCGGAGGATAAACTCATCTGGGATGTCAGTCATCAAAGCTATCCCCATAAAATATTGACAGGTCGTAAATCATTCTTCACAGATGAAAATAAACTTGGGGGAACAACAGGTTATACAGACCCATCTGAAAGTGTACATGATTTCATTCGAGTCGGACATACTTCAACATCAATCGCGACGGCTGTAGGCTATGCTATGGCGCGTGATATGAGAGGTGGAAAAGAAAATGTTATAGCAATTATCGGAGATGGCGCACTTTCAGGCGGCCTTGCTTTTGAAGGGCTGGATGGAGCAGGTGATTTCAACAAGAATCTAATCATCATTGTTAACGATAACGAGTGGGCAATTGCCGAAAATCACGGAGGAATTTATCGTCATCTGGCGGAACTCCGCGCAAGTAAAGGAACATCAGCTAATAATATTTTCAAATCATTTGGTCTAGATTATCGCTATCTTGATGAGGGAAATGACATCCAAAGCTTGATTCACTTGTTTGAATCAGTAAAAGACATCAATCATCCAATCGTTTTACATATTCATACCGAAAAAGGACACGGTTATCAGCCAGCTATTGAAAATAAAGAAGCACTCCATCAGGCCTTTGAACCATTTAATGTTGAGACAGGTGAATATTTAAATAAGACAAAACCAACCCGTAATTATAACGATGTTATCCTTGAATTCATGGATAAAAAGATTGAAGAAGGTGAAAATCTCGTCGCCATCAATGCTGCTATTCCCTTTGTCTTTAACCTGAAACAATTTGCCGCAAAACATCCTCAAAATTATGTAGATGGCGGAATCGCTGAGCAATACACCGTTACACTTGGTGGAGCAATTGCAGCGGCTGGCGGTAGAGCCTTCATTTTTCACGCTGCTACCTTCTTGCAGCGTGCTTATGACCAACTTAGTCATGATGTAGCGTTAAATAAAGAACCAGCAATCGTTATTGTACATGGAGGAACCATTGGCGGAGCAAATGATACGCACCAAGGAAGTTTCGCTCTCAGTTTGACATCAAATATTCCAAATATCATTGATTTAGCGCCTACAAGTGAAGAAGATTTACTTGCCATGCTCGAATGGGCAAATGCGCAACATGAACATCCAGTAGTCATCCATTTGCCTGAACGTGGCTTTGAAAATCGTGCCAGCGGCATTACAGATTTCAGTAAAGCAAAGTACCAAATTCTCAAATCGGGCTCAAATGTAGTAATTTTTGGACTTGGAAGTATGTACAGCCAGGCTGAAAAAGTCGCCGCTGAACTTACAAAATCAGACATTAATGCAACAGTTGTTAATCCACTTTTTACCAACAAAATAGACGAAGAAACCCTTGCTCAATTAGTTACAAATCATCAAGTTTTTGTAACGATTGAAGATGGAACGTTGGACCGAGGTTTTGGCCAAAAAATCGCTGCAGCGCTTGGAAAATATGGGGTAAAATTTCTTACTTTTGGAGCTGAAGCGGAATTCATTGATGCTGTACCAATGGACGAGCTGTATCATCGTTATCATTTGACACCAGAACTTATGTCTGAAGATATTCTAAAAGCAGTTAAAGCAACAAAAAGTGAAGGTGAATTTTAAAAATATGAAAGATTGGCTGTGACCAGTCTCGTGCAGTCTGTCTCAGGAACGGTAGTCAAAACATTATACTAAAAGGTAGTCGTCAGTTTCGCTAAAAGTTGACGGCTATTTTTTTGTTTTTATTATTCAGTACCAATTCGCAAAGTTTAACGGTGTTTATTCAAGTTTTTTTATAGTGGAAAAAAGACTAACATCTTTCCGAAAAACTATAATTTTCTTGATAAACGTAGATACTCTGATAATTCTTCCAAAATAAAAAAACGGGAAGTTCGCTTGAACTTCTTGTTTTTTTATTTAGTGAATTAAGTTAAGTTTCTCGGCAATGGCGATATTTACCCCTAACACGTTGACCGTAGGTTCGCCTAGAAATCCTAGTTGCCGATTTTGTGTGTTTTTATTGACAATTTGTTGTAAATTATCTTTGCTGATACCTGTTGTTTTGACAAGCTCAGGGATTTGGATTTCAGCGCTTGCTGGTGAAATTTCTGAATCTAGTCCTGATGCTGACGAGGTCATCAAATCTGTTGGAATTTGAGATTTTTTGATGGCTGGATTGGCTTGTAAAAAAGATGCCATGTCCTTTTCTATGCGAGTTTTGAGCTCTGGGTTGCTTGGCGCGAGGTTTTGTGAACCTGAAGCTACACCTTTATATGTTCCATCTGCTTTTTGGGCTGCGGTATAGGTATTATAATTTACAGCGGAAGGCCGACCTTTCATGAAGCGTGTATCGGTAAATTCTTGACCAATCAATGATGAACCTACAACTTTTCCATTTAGTTTAATCTGACTGCCGTTAGCTTGCTGAGGAAAAATAAGCTGCCCTAAACCTGTAATCAGTAGGGGGTAAAATAAACCGCAGATGATAATAAAAACAAATGTGGCCAAAAACGGTGTTTTGAGTTCTGATAGTATTTTTTTCATTTGATTTAATTCTCCTTCCTTTATGATTTTACAAACCAATCAAATGCAGCAATGGTGCAATGAGTAAATCAATTAGTTTGATTCCGATGAAAGGGGCAATTACTCCTCCTAATCCATAAATGAGCATGTTGTGCATGAGCATTTTTTCTGAGCGTTGCGGTTTATATTTTACACCTTTCATAGCAAGTGGAATCAGGATTGGAATGATAATTGCATTGAAAATAAGCGCCGATAAAATCGCACTGGACGGTGTTGACAGCTTCATGATATTAAGCAGATGCATTTTAGGAATGGCGAGCATAAACATGGCGGGAATGATTGCAAAATATTTAGCAATATCATTGGCGATAGAAAAAGTCGTCAAAGCACCTCGTGTGATTAAAAGCTGCTTTCCAATTTCAACAATATCCAGAATTTTTGTCGGGTCAGAATCCAAATCAACCATATTAGCTGCTTCTTTTGCTGCTGTTGTCCCTGAATTCATAGCAATCCCTACATCAGCCTGAGCGAGAGCTGGAGCATCATTGGTTCCATCGCCAGTCATTGCAACAACTTTTCCTTGAGCTTGTTCTTTTTTTATGGCTAAGATTTTATCTTCTGGTTTACATTCTGCAATAAAGCTATCAACTCCCGCTTCCTGTGCAATCGTAGCAGCAGTTAACGGGTTGTCACCTGTACACATGATTGTTTTAATTCCCATTTCACGTAAACGGGCAAAGCGTTCGACTAATCCAGGTTTAATCGTGTCTTTCAGATAAATTACACCTAAAATCTTATTATTTTCTGCTACGGTCAAAGGTGTTCCGCCTGCCGATGAAATTTCGTCGGTAATAATTTTTAAATCTGGTGGAATTTTGCCAGCTAATTTTTCAACATGAGCAATAATTGCATCTGTGGCACCTTTACGAATAACCGAACCATTGATAAAATCAATGCCACTCATGCGTGTTTGTGCTGTGAATTCAACAAAAGTTGCATCTGCAGGAGCGGGAGCGGAAAATTTTCTATTTTGTTCTTCTTCTGCTAAGTTGACAATAGATTTTCCTTCGGGTGTTGTATCAAAAAGCGAAGTCAGAACTGCCTTTTCTGTCAAATCTTCCAATTTGACATTTTTGACCGGGATAAATTTTGCTGCTATTCGATTTCCAAAAGTAATCGTACCTGTTTTATCCAAAATCATGGTATCGACATCGCCGCTAGCTTCCACAGCTTTTCCCGATATGGCAATAACATTAAAGCGTGTTACGCGGTCCATTCCGGCAATTCCAATTGCTGAGAGCAATCCGCCAATCGTTGTTGGAATTAAACAAACAGTCAATGCAATCAGAGTAGGCACTGCTAATTTGATATGAACAAAAGCAGCAATAGGGTAAAGTGTCACAATGACAATCAGAAAAATAATAGTCAAACTGACGAGTAAAGTATTCAAAGCAATTTCATTTGGTGTTTTTTTGCGAGAAGCTCCTTCAACTAGTGCAATCATTTTATCAAGAAAAGATTCACCTGCATTTGAACTGATTTCAATCTTTAACCAATCGCTTGCAACGGTTGTTCCACCTGTAACAGAGGAAAAATCGCCACCAGATTCTTTGACTACTGGTGCTGATTCACCCGTAATCGCTGATTCGTCCACAGAAGCAATTCCTTCAACTACTTCACCATCACTTGGGATAAGTTCGCCAGCTTTTACAAGAACAATATCTCCTTTTTTCAATTCGGCTGCATCAATAACCTGCTCATCAAATTTGACAGAATGGTCAAATCTGATGAGACGAGCCGTCATATTTTGCTGTGTTTTTTTCAAACTCTCCGCCTGTGCTTTTCCGCGTCCTTCGGCAACAGATTCAGCAAAATTTGCAAAAAGAATGGTCAAAAATAGGATAAAACTCACGATAATATTGTAAATTCGAGCCGAAGCACTCGTTGCACCAAATAAATCAGGAAAAACAGATAAAACCAAAGTAATCAGAAATCCAATCTCAACAACGAACATGACTGGATTTTTCATCATATAAACTGGATTAAGTTTGATAAAAGCGCCCTTCACAGAGCTTTGAAGAATATTATTATTTTTTGTATTCATCATAAACCTCACAAAGTTAAAAATTCAGCAACTGGGCCAAGCACAAGAGCGGGTAAAAATGTAAGTGCTGAAATCACAATCACGATTACAAATAGGACAATCGTAAAAGTCCCTGTATCTGTTTTTAAAGAGCCGAGTGATTCATTGACATGAGCTTTTGACATCAGTGAGCCTGCGATTGCAAGTTGAATAATCATAGTCAGATATCTTCCGAAAAACATTGCCAATCCTGTTGTGAAATTCCAGAATACAGTATTATCCCGCAAGCCTTCAAAACCTGAACCATTATTGGCTGAAGACGATGCATATTGATAAATAATCTGCGAAAGACCATGAAAACCAGGATTTGATACTGCAGAAACACCCGCCGTTACTGAAACTGCTAGCGCAGAAAAAGCAAGAATAATCAAAGGATGAACAATGATTGCCATTGCAGTCAATTTCATTTCTTTCCCTTCAATTTTTTTCCCGAGATAAACGGGTGTCCTGCCAATCATCAAACCACAGATAAATACAGTCAAAATAACATACATCATCATGTTCATCAGTCCAACACCTTTGCCGCCAAAAACGACATTCAGCATCATATTGAGCAAAGCCACACCACCTCCGAGCGGTGTCAAACTGTCATGCATATTATTGACAGCCCCTGTAGTAAATGCCGTCGTAATCTCTGTAAAAAGTGAGGACATTGGCACGCCAAATCGTGTTTCTTTACCTTCCATATTTCCCATAGACTGACTTAAACCAAGATGCTGCAAAATTGGATTGCCTTGACTTTCTGACCAAAGAATAACGACGAGTCCTGCGACGAATATAATGCTCATTACGATAAAAAGCGGACGTGCTTGATGCGCAAGCCAGATACGTTTAGGCTTATTAATTGTAAGATGAGTAATTTTTCCGTCCTGCTCAATCGAATTTCTAATCGCCAAATCACTCATCTTAGTTTCTTCGTGCTGTTTAGCAACCATGTGCCCAAATGCAACAACCGTTGCCCCTGGAAGCAGCATCATTGACAACATTTCGATAATATTGCTGATAATATTCGGATTTTCAAAAGGCATTGCCGAGTTAGCTGCAAAAAAACCGCCACCGTTTGTTCCCAGATGTTTGATGATTTCAAGTGAAGCTACTGGGCCAAGCGCAATATCCTGAAATTTTCCTTCTATTGTGGTTACTGTCAAATTTTGTATCAGTGTCTGAGGAACTCCTTGCGAAATCAAAAGTATTGCACCAATGATTGAAAAAGGCAAGAGCACGCGCGTGATAATCCGAACGAAATCAACATAGAAGTTTCTCATATCCTGAAATTTTCCAGATAATCCTCGAATAAATGCCATTGCAGCTGCAAAACCCGAAGCTGCCGAAGTGAACATCATGAAGGTAATCACAATCATCTGGCTCAAATAAGATAGGCCTGATTCCCCAGCATAATCTTGCAAATTCGTATTGGTAATAAATGAAACCACCGTATTAAAACTCAAGACTGGTTCCATTGCTCCGATGTGATTGGGATTGAATAACGGTAAGGCTTGGATTCGCAAAATTAAATATCCGATTAGGACCATAACTGCGTTCGTTAAAACTAATGAAATCGCATATTTTTTCCACGACATTCCTCGTTTTTTTAATCCGATTGATTTGTAAATCAGATTATCAATTCGGTCAAATACAGAATCGGCAAATGTATGCTGCTCTGTTGCAATATGATACAGATATTTCCCCGTCGGCAGCATCAAAAGGACACCGATAAAAAGCACAAAAATAATTTGTAGCATGAACTTCCCTCCTAAAACCTATCTGGATGAATTAAGGCGTACAAAAGATAAAGCGCAAGCAAAAAGATAAGAATTCCTAAAATAATAAACATGAATTATCCTTCTTTCTTAATCTGGCGGTCACACCAAAAAATCAATTCCAAAATCAGCCCAAAGCTGATAACTAAACTTACAATCATCAATAAATCCATCATTTTTTCCTCCTCTTTTGATGATAGCTCATTTTAACATTTAAAAAATTAAGTCGGGATAAAGATTGAATATTTGACCTTAAGATTTTGCTAAGATATTTTAGAATAAATAAAAAATGCTAAAATCTAGCATTTTCTCAATCGTTTACTTCTTCTATTCGAACCATGCGATAACCGACACCAATATGAGTTTGAATCATTTGGGGATTAGCAGGGTCAAGTTCAATTTTCTTGCGCAATGTCGTAGCAAAAACACGTAAGGCTGAATAATCATCGTCATAATACCCCCAGATTTCCTTGATAATAGAATGATAGGTCAGCACTCGGTCGAGATTATTGGCCAATAAAACTAATAATTTATATTCAATCGGAGTCAAATGGACTTCTTTGTGATTGACAAAAGTTGTATTCGAAATAAAATCAATCTTCAGCCAAGCATTTTCAAATACCGTCTTTTCATTTTTTGTAGAATGTTCCATTCGGCGTACTCGCCGTAGATTTACTCGCAACCGTGCCAACAATTCATCTGTGCTGAAAGGTTTCGTCAGATAATCATCTGCTCCAGCATCTAAAGCAGTAATTTTATCTGCATCTTCTCCTCGCGCACTCACAACAATAATTGGAAAATCGGAAAATTCACGTACCTTTTTGATAATTTGATTTCCGTCCAAATCAGGCAGTCCCAAATCTAAAAGGAGCACGTCCGGCTGATGCGAGACAATTTCGCGTAAGCACTGTTTACCTGTACTGACCGAACGAAAGGCATAACCTTCAACTTCCATCGTTACGGATAATAATTTATTGATTGAAGCATCATCTTCACAAATCAAAATATTCACATTCTCATTCATTGATATTCACCTCCACTATCGGCAATGTAAATCCGATAATCAAACCTTTAGGCTGATTATCTTTTGCATAAATCTCGCCACCATGTGCATTGATAATCGTCTTACAAAGCGATAAACCAATACCTAAACCGCGTTTAGTATCCGTGCTTTTTTCAGCAGTATAAAATAAATCAAAAATTTTAGTTTTGGCTTCATCCGAAATTCCAAAACCATCATCCGAAATTTCAATTTGAACTTGATTGCCAACTTTTGCTGTACTTAAAATAATTTTTGAGCCAATCGGGGTATATTTTACAGCATTATTGACGATATTGATTAAAACTTGTAAAATCAGGGGACTATCCAATTTTGCAAACAAAACATCATCAGACAAATCTAATTTAAAATCATGTTGAACCAAATGTCGGTCAATATGATTGACAGCTTCTAAAATAACATCGTCTATACTATTTATCTGCAAATCCAATTTGACCGCACTATCAAGCTTTGTAATTGACAATAAATTCTCAACCAAATTAATTAACCACATTGAATCATCATAAATATAGGCAAAAAGTTCATCTTTTTTAGTTTCGTCAAGAAACTTTCCATTTTCCATTAACAATTTAGCATGACCAGAAATACTCGTTAATGGTGTGCGTAAATCGTGTGAAATAGCACGTAAAAGATTTGACCTGAGCTGTTCCTGTTGCATTTCTACAGCGATATGCTGCCGTTCGTTGCGCAAGACTTCTTTTTCCAAAGCCAATGCGGCTTCTCCTAAAATTGCTAGTAAAATACTTTTTTCAAATGGTTCTAAATCAATTTTTGCAAGCATTCTAATACCGATAACTGCAAAGACACGCTCTTTACGCCGAACAGAAAGATACAGATATTGTGAAGCTGATAATGTATCCGTTGTAGCTCCTGCGCGTTTATTATTGTGCAACACCCACTCTGCAACACCTCTTTCCTTTAGGCTTTCATAAGTAGCAAGATTTCCAACTGATGTTTCTGTCGCAAAATAACGTTCAGGCTGCAAAGTTTCATTTTCTGTTGGATAAATCACGACATCCCGTTCGAGCAATTTATTCAAAGCCTGTGCTGTTGCATTCAAAATCTCAGATGGGCTATCAGGAAGCTGTAATTCCTTGTTTGTCTGTAATAAAATTTCAGTACGGCGTGATTTTTCAGCATTTAATCGAGCCTGTCCCTGAATCCGCTTAATTAAGGTTGTCGTGATTAAGCCAGCCGATAACATAATCAAAAAAGTCATCGGATAACTCGGATTAAAGGCCTCAAAAGAATAATAAGGCGCTGTAAAAAAATAATTAAAGCAAAGCACAGACAGTACTGAGGAAATCACACTGAAAATTCGCCCTTTGGTAATAACAGCATTAATCTGAACGCCCAAAATATAAATCGTAATAATATTCGAGACATTGAAATTCCAATGGTCAAAAGCTAGTCCCAAAAGGGTACAGACAATCAACATCCCGATAGTTTTCAGCATATCACTCAATGAAAAGCGAATTTGATGAAAATGACTGAGCCAAGGTTTATGAATCATTTCACTCTTAGCATTCGGAATGATATAAATATCAAGTTCAGGTGCCAGTTCGCTCAGACTGTCCACCATATTTATTCGTCTAAACCAACGTTTTTCTGGTGTTTTGCCAATAACAAGTTTGGAAACATGACTCACTTTCGCATATTCTGCAACTTGCTTAGCAAAATCGGCGCCATAAATCACAGATATTTTTGCACCTAAGAT
>JAJXWC010000132.1 GCA_021781855.1 Bacillota bacterium
TGCTGAAGCGCATGGAGACCGAAATAAGTCAGGCGCGCCGCATCAGGATGCCCCCAAACACCGAAAAGTCCGCATTCTTCGTTGAGGGTTTTCTTCTCAAAATTTCCCCATTCTTCAGCAGTGAGTTGGCTGTTTCTCAGTTCATCAGGCATGGAATCGCTCCTTCATAAATCTCAACCGCTTCATCAGTTCTGACAGAAATCCCATTAATCGCCAGTCCCCCGTCATCAGTAACCGTACCAATCTTAACCGCACTGACAGAACCGTCAGTCGCCAATTTTTCAAATTCAGCAGTTTTCTCAGGACTGACTGAAAGCACAAATCGTCCCTGTGTTTCGCTGAAAAGCTGTGCGTCAGTCAGGTCAGCGCTGACCGATACGCCAAATCCGCCCGCCAACGCACTTTCTGCCAAAGCAATCGCCAAGCCACCTTCGGACAAATCATGCGCAGAAGCGACCAAACCCGCTTTGATTGCTGCAAGCACAAAGTCTTGGTTGCGCTTTTCAGCGTCCAAATCAAAATCAATCGTTCCACTGATTTTGCCTGTCAGCAGCTTTTGAATTTCTGATCCGCTGAAATCATTGCCCGTCTCACCGACCAAGTAAATGACATCGCCCGCCGCCTTGAAATCCTGCGTGGTAATCTGGTCCGTGTCCTCAATCAGCCCCACCATCCCAATCATCGGGGTCGGCAAAATTGCCGTGCCACTCGTCTCATTGTAGAGGCTGACATTGCCTGAAATGACAGGTGTGTCAAGCGCCAGACAAGCTCTTGAAATGCCGTCAGCCGCCGTTGTCAGCTCCCAGAACTGCTCAGGTTTCTCAGGATTGCCGAAGTTGAGACAGTCCGTGATGGCAAGCGGTTTTCCGCCACTCGCCACGATATTGCGTGCTGCCTCAGCCACCGCAATCGCACCGCCCTTTTCAGGGTCAAGATAGAGATAGCGCGCGTTGCAGTCCGTCGTCATAGCAAGCGCCTTGCGTGTCCCGCGCACCCGCAGAACCGCAGCGTCAGAGCCGGGCGCCACGACCGTATTGGTCATGACACGGCTGTCATAAGTCTCGTAAATACTTCGTTTGCTGGCAATCGTTGGTTGAGCAAGCAATTTTTTGAAAATGACAGAGCTGTCAGTAATGATAGGAAGATATTTTTCAGCTTTTGCGAATGCTTCAATCCGTGCAGGCACTTTCGCTTCCCGATAATAAACAGGTGCATCCTCTGCCAAGCTGTCAACAGGCACGTGCGCGACCATCTCGCCCTTGTGATAGAGGGTATAATAGCCGTCATCCGTCACTTCGCCGATATTGACCGCATCCAAATCATACTTTTTGAACAAATCCACGATTTCTTGCTCGTGCCCTTTTTTCACGCAAAGCACCATCCGCTCTTGTGATTCACTGAGCATCATTTCGTAAGGAATCATCTCCGTTTCACGCTGCGGCACATCATCCAGATTGAGACGCAAGCCAGAGCCTGCTTTTGATGCCATTTCCGAAGTTGAAGACACGAGACCCGCTGCGCCCATATCCTGAATGCCGACCAAAATATCGCCATGATTTTGAATGACTTCGATACAAGCCTCTAACAGCAATTTTTCCATAAATGGGTCGCCAACCTGCACCGCAGAACGCTGCGTTTCATTGCCAGAGCCAAACTCTTTTGAAGCAAAAGAAGCCCCGTGAATGCCGTCTCGTCCTGTCTTTGCCCCAACATAGAAAATGCTGTTGCCGACACCCTTGGCCTGCCCTTTTTGGATATGTTTGTGCTCAATCAAGCCCACGCAAAGCACGTTGACCAGCGGATTTCCCGCATAACTCTCGTCAAAAGCAACTTCGCCGCCAACCGTTGGAATACCGATACAGTTGCCGTAGCCCGCAATCCCCGCAACCACTTGGTCCACGATATGCCGCGTGTGCGCATTATCAATCTGCCCAAAACGCAAACTGTCCAAAATTGCAATCGGACGCGCACCCATACTGAAAATGTCCCGAATAATCCCACCAGAACCAGTCGCCGCGCCCTCATAAGGCTCCACATAGCTCGGATGATTGTGCGACTCCGCCTTGAACACAACCGCCAAATCATCGCCGATATCCACAACTCCAGCGCCTTCGCCCGGACCCATCAGCACTTGCGGCCCCGTCGTCGGAAACTTCCTCAGCACCGGCTTTGAGTTCTTGTAGCAGCAATGCTCACTCCACATGACCGCATACATGCCCGTCTCTGTGAAATTCGGAAGGCGCCCCTCCAAAATCTCATCTTTGATTTTCAAATATTCCTCGTCCGTCAGTCCCCATTCTTGATAAATCTTTGTCTCACGGATTTGTTCGGGTGATAATTCAACAGTCATCAGGCGTTCACCTCTTCTACTTTTTCCACAAAATTCTTCAATATACTCGCAAACAATCGTGCGCCGTCACACCCGCCGAGCAGGTCTTCCATTGCGCGCTCTGGGTGGGGCATCATGCCGAGTACGTTGCCCGCTTTGTTGACAATCCCTGCGATTGCTTCAACGGAGCCGTTCGGATTTTCGCCCTCGTAGGTGAAGACAATTTGGTCGTTCGCCTTGAGTTCGGCGAGCGTGGCTTCGTCAGCGACGTATTTGCCTTCGCCGTGTGCAATCGGCAAGCTGATGACTTCATTTTCTGCGTATTCGCTGGTAAAGTTTGTTCGGTTATTCCGAACTTTCAAACCTTGCCATTTTGAGACGAATTTCAGACTGTCATTGCGAATCAGAACACCGGGCAATAAGCCGCTTTCGACCAAAATCTGAAAACCGTTGCAAGTGCCGAAAACAGGCTTGCCTTCCGCAGCTAAGCGTTTGATTTCGGGCATGATATTGGCAAAGGAAGCAATCGAACCGCAGCGCAGATAGTCGCCATAGCTAAAGCCGCCGGGAATGAGTACACCGTCAAAGCCAGCAAGCGACTTTTCATCATGCCAGACGAATTCTGCCTCTGCGCCCATCACATCACGAATCGCCCAGAGCAGGTCAAAGTCGCAGTTGGAGCCAGGAAATTGAATGACTGCAAATTTCATTCGCCTAAAACCTCCACTTTGTAAGTTTCCATATTTGGATTTGCCAAGAGCTCGTTGGCGATTTCAGCGACTTTTTCAGTTGCAACTTGCGCCTCTGCGTCAATTTCAAAGTCGAAATATTTGCCGACATTCAAGTCAGAAACTTCCTTGTAGCCCATTTTGCGTGTGGCTGCTTTAATGGCTTGCGCCTGAGGGTCGAGGATTGAAGCCTTATAGGCAACATAAACACGGATTTTTGTCATGATTTTAAGATGTGAGCCCGACTGGATACGAGCTCAGTTCCTTTCCTTTTTTCTTTTTCAAAAATTAGCCCTTGGCTTGTAATTTTGCTAAAACTTCACTATAAACTTCCACCAAGTCGCCCAGATTGCGACGGAAAACGTCCTTGTCCATGTGGTTGCCGTTGGCATCCCAAATGCGAGTGCAGTCCGGTGAAATCTCATCAGCGAGAATAATTTTACCGTCTTTATCACGTCCAAATTCAATTTTGAAGTCAACAAGCGTCAAGCCAATTCCTGCCCAAATTTCTTTGACTAAAGCATTAATTTTCAGCGTTTCTGCCTTTATGTAAGCAATTTCTTCATCAGTCGCAATATCCAGATATTTGACATGGGCATCGTTGATAAAGGGGTCATCCAGTGCATCTGACTTGTAGTAAAATTCAATAATCGGCTCAGCCAAGACGGCGCCTTCTTCCAACCCGAAACGCTTGGCAAATGAGCCTGCCACAACATTTCGCAAAACGACTTCTAGCGGAATAATGGTCACTTTTTTATTTAATTGTTCGGTTTTAGAGATTTGTTTGATAAAATCTGTTGCGATTCCTTCGGCTTTTAATTTCTCAAACATGAAGCTTGAAATCTGATTATTGAGCGCACCCTTCCCCACAATCTGCTCCTTGCGCAGCCCATTGAGCGCTGTCGCTTGGTCAATATACTCGACGAGCAAAACCTCTGGGTCTTGTGTTGCATAGAGCTTCTTCGCCTTGCCTTCGTATAAAAGTTCACCTTTTTCTGACAAAATATGCCTCTCTTTCTAATCCTAGTTTATCCTTTTTGTTCGGATAAAAAAAGTCTCAGTAGCAAAAACTGAGACTTTTCATTTTTAATGTTCGGTTTTAGAAGATTTATCTTTTACACTCAAAAAATTCCTAAGCTCAATACTGTCCCTGAGTTTTTTGAAGATTTATTTTATCGCTGAAAATCCTTCTCGTCAAAGACATAACGCCCACTTCCGCGCATAAAGGATACGACTGCTGCAATAATCGAGAGTACAGCAGAAATCCAAAAGGCAATTTGTAGACTGGACATAACTGCTGGTGCAATAATTTGTGGGAAGAAAGTCTTACTGACAAGCAATGCTTGTGTCGCCTGCGGCAAGGTATGCATGACATTTGCAGGAATCAAAGATGCCATAGGATTATAGCCAAGAAAAGCTGAGAACAGGGCAGCCGTTGGTGGCATAGACGAAATCTGATGCGCCAAAGCTGACGGTACTCCTGCATGTACCAAACCTGATTGTAGAGTTGCAGGCAATTTTGCAGCCAATCCTGCAATGATAATCGTGAAATAAACGGCCATAGACAAGGCACCGCCTGTATTTTGAAAGGTTGAGCGCATACCTGAGGCAACGCCACGATAACCTGCAGGCACAGCTGACATGACAGCATTTGTATTTGGTGCCGCAAACATTCCCATACCAAATCCCATAAGAAGCAAAATTAGTGCAAACCAAATATAAGTGAAATTTGCTGGCAATAAATTCAGTAAAACAAAACAAATTGCCGACAAAGCCATCCCCGTTGTTGCAAGTCCTCGCGAGCCCCAAGTGTCTGACAAACGTCCAGACAAAGGTCCCATGATAAAGAAGCCTCCCATCATTGGCAACATGTAAATTCCGGCCCACAATGGGGTTTGTGAGAAATCATAACCGTGCAGAGGCAACCAAATACCTTGCAACCAAATAATCAAGATAAAGCTCAAACCACCGCGTGCAATTGACGACAAAAACAAGGAAATATTTCCCGCCGCAAAAGCGCGGATTTTAAATAAACGCAGATTAAACATAGGTTCTTTGATGTGAAGCTCCACGAAAATAAAGAGCCCCATCAACACAAGACCTGCAATCAACATCACAAATAGTAAAGGATTTGTCCAGCCCATCGCAGAGTTACCACTTGGCATGATACCCATGGTAAATGCCGCCAAAATCAAGACCAGACCAATACCAAAACTTAGATTTCCCCACCAGTCAATACCTTGTGACTTATCAGGTTCACGTTGTTCCTTGAGCATGAGAAATGCCCAAATTGTCCCAAATAGACCAATTGGAACATTAATCAGGAAAACCAAGCGCCAATCTATAACCGCTAAAAAACCGCCCGCAATCGTACCAATTAGTGTTCCGCCGACTGCAGCAATCTGATTGAATCCTAGCGCCATCCCGCGTTCATGTGGTTTAAAGGCATCCGTAATAATTGCTGTCGAATTTGAAAATAGGAAACCTGCCCCCACACCTTGTAATAAACGCATACAAATCATATAAATGATACCGACATTGCCATTAGCTGGTGTAAAATAAAGTGCTACCGATGCCAAAGTAAACACGAGAAATCCTAAATTATAAAGTTTCACGCGCCCATAAATATCGGATAAGCGCCCAAAAGTAACTAAGAGTACCGCTGTCACGACCGTATAACCCATCAACATCCAGAGCATGTAATTCCCACCACTTGGAGAAAGTGGATTAATTTTGACCCCGTGAAAAATTGCAGGAAGCGAAATCATGATGATATTGCCCGTAATGGAAGCCATGAGAACACCAAGCGTCGTGTTTGAAAGCGCAATCCACTTGTAATCCGTTTTTTCTTTATTTTCTGTTCTGTATTTATCTGTTGCCATGATACCTCTTTTTCTAAGTAATTCTATTATAAAACTATGAACAATAGTTTGTCAAACATTGTTCATAATTTGAAAATTATAGAAAATAGTTTTGTGATATGGCTATGTTAAGAAATGTCGTGACACGTGGAAAGATTATTCGGACAATAATCTTGTTGGCTAAGAATATTGGACTATCTACGGTAAAATCCATCGGATTACTGAATATTTTGGGCTAAAGTCGTTCTCACCTTTAACGATGAGATAAAAAAACCGTTTCCCACGGAAACAGGTTTTTTTGCTTTTACAAGTAGTGTACCATCAAATCGCTAAATCAAACTTCAACTGAGGTTTGACAGGCTCATAATTTTCAAGCGTGAAATCCTCTGCTCGAATATCAAAGAAATTCGTACCGTCAGGCACATTCAGTACCAAACGTGGTTCAAGCTCAGATGATGTGCGCTTTAAGAGTTCTTCGGCCTGTT
>JAJXWC010000133.1 GCA_021781855.1 Bacillota bacterium
TCCATTTCAAATGTGCTCATTTGTGATTGCGATATTTCTTTACTAGCAATCATCAACCGCAAAATTTTTTTCGATTTCCTCACAATATGGAAAACTTTTTCTGAATAATCTAACAGAAAATAGTGCCTAACAGATATGCAAACGAGAGATTTGAATCCACCGTTTGCGTTTTTAATTATTTTTATCTCAGCAGTACGTGCTAATCCCTCCACCAAGCGAGTCTCTGTTTCATTTCAACAGCACCAGTATCAAAATCACTGCAACAATAACCTGAAAAACAATCGTTGCAAAACCATAAATCATCAGTTTTTTGCCCGCACGGATAAACTCAACCAAGTTCAACCTTAGCCCGATTGCAGCCAGAGCAATCGTTTCACACCAAGAGCTTAAAAAATGTGCAAAATCTGAAAGACCCACTGTAAAATGCAAAAGGGTGTTGCCTAAACAAAGTACGATAAAACCAATCACATACCAAGGTAAAAAGCTATTGCGCTTAACTTTAATCACTGCTTTAGACGCTTTGTCTCGTCTTGAAAGCGCACCGAAGCCCAATACCACAAAAACAAGCATAATAATTCGCATAATTTTGAAAAGCGTTGCTGTCGTGGTAGTAGGAATATTTACCATTGTTCCGCTGGCAACAACTTGCCCTACTGACTGAACTGTACCGCCAATCAGCGCACCACGCAAGAGATTGCTCTGCCCGAAAATTAAAGTTCCCAGAGCGGGTAAGCCCAGCATCAGGACTGTTCCCATCAAATTAACCATCGTAATTGCTGTCCGCCGCTCCTTGACGGTTGCATTCACTACAGGTTCAACTGCGGCAATCGCAGACGAACCACAAACGGCATTTCCCGCCGCCATGAGCCGTGCATCATTTTTGGAAAATCCGAGTTTTTTGCCAAGAAAAATCACAAAAACAATCGTCAAAATCATTTGCAAAACAATAAATCCGATACCGTTTAATCCTAGCTTTTGAATGGTCTGAATGGTCACAGTCGCTCCTAAAAACATAACTGAGTATTCTAGTAACTTCTTTTCGGACCACGCAGTCCCAGTCTCAAGCGATGGCTGATGAAAATAAATATTTCCTAAAATAATTCCTAGCAAAATCGCTAGCGTGGGAGCGCCCAAGCCTTTAATCACGAAAAGATTGAGTATGTACGCAAGAAGCGCTACGGCAAAAGAAAGGGCTATGCCGACAATATCTTGTTTTTTTATCATTATCTTCTTCTTTCAAAAATAAAATAACACAAATTTATAAACGTGTTGGATTAACTATAACACTTATTTTAAAAAGTGTCAAATTATCTTGAATTTCTCAAATAAAAATGCTATGCTGTAATAAGAATGAGGTGAATCCAATGGAAACAAAGAAAGACTGGATTGATATTCGATACAATGGCGAATTTGCTCCTGAGTTATCTGATTTTTTATTTTTTTTGATTTTGAAACTGCGCGAGTCTGATGAAAATCAGCATTTTATTGACAATGATGAGTTGAACAAAAAGTTTGCCGATTTTTCTGGTCCTAAAGAATTGGACGCTCTGCTAACAAAACTTTCGACGGTAAGTTCAGGTTTCCGAGACAATCGCCAGAATTTATCCTATCGTTTTGCGCTTTTTAGTGATTTTGTCATTTCCGAAAATGGCTTTACTGTACAGGTTTCCCCTTATTTCAACCAGTGGTTTGATTTGCTTTTGGCAGAAGAAAATATGACCCAGTTTTATCTTGAGACTTATATTAACATTGGAAGCCGTTACGCTAAAGAATTTTTCAGAAAAATTGCACGCAATCAAAAAGAAGGGGGAGGAGTCTGGAAACCCAGCCTGGAGGAGCTTTATCAGACGTTAGATATCCCCAAAGGCTACAATAGTACACGCTTGAATCAACGTGTTTTCAATCAGCTCCAAAAGGAATTAGTGGGTAAGGACAAGATTCTTGAAAGTTTAGAAATCACAGCAATCAAAGGTGGTTTCAAAAATCTGCAAGTCCAGCGTTATGAATTTGATTTTCGTTTTTTGAAGTGATAATTTTATCTCAGCAGTATGCGTTACGAAAACGCTTTGCTGCCTTGGTGGCAGAGGTCTGTTGCGCAAATAAGTTCGCCATAGTCGTAAGTAAAAAGTGAGCAAATGCTCACTTTTTTAAATGATAATTATAAGAAGCTAAAATAATATCTTCATGTGCATTCAAGTAATAGCGCAGCCGTAATCCTGTTTGATTATGGAACATATTTTGCCAAGGTTTCGAAGGAACAAAAGTTGGAATAATAACTGTTGTTGTAAAATTTCGCTTTTTCGCATTTTGTGAGGCAAGTTTGATATACCGCACGGCTGGCGTAATAATTGAGCGATAATTCGTTCGGATAACGGTCAAATGCAAATCAGGGAAAGTAACTTCAAATTCGCGTTCAATCTCTTGTTCTTTTACTGTATTTTCCTGCGTGGAGACATGCAAGGCAATAACATAATCACCAACCGAGCGCGCATAGTTAATCGCCCCCAAATCAACATTAGTAACATTGCCAATCAGAACAATCACGGTATTTCCGTCATATCTGTGTTCTGCCACACCTTCGCGTAGTCGAAGCTGCTCTGCTACAGCCACATAATGACTATGAATACGGATAAATCCAATAATCAAAACAGGTAAAACGATAAAGAAAGGCCAAATTTCAGATGTCCGGAAAATCAACAAAATCAAGACAACCGAAACCGAAATCAGTGCGCCAATCACATTAGGAATGGCTTTGAGCATCCCTTTTCCTTGTCGCTTCCAATGAACAACCATTCCGATTTGCGCAAAGGTAAATGGTGTAAATACCCCAATCGCATATAATGGAATTAATTTATCCGTTTGACCATTGAAAATTAAAAGTAATACAACCGCACCTGCAGCAAGACTGATGATTCCATTTGAATAGCTCAATCGGTCGCCACGAGCGGTAAACATATGCGGCATGTATTTGTTTTTTGCCATATTGTAAGCAAGCATAGGGAAAGCCGAATAACCTGTATTTGCAGCAACTCCGAGGATTAGGGCCGTCGCAAATTGGAAGATAAAAAACATCAAGTGTCCAACTGGCCCCGTTCCGAGAATTCCATTTGCCATCTGAGCGATGATTGTGACTGTATCTTTAGGCTGAATTCCCATCCAGTAGGCGAAAAAGACAACACCGGCGAAGAAAACTGCCAAAATTGAGCCCATCATGACTAAAGTTAATGCAGCATTATGCTCTTTTGGGCGTTTGAAGAAAGGTACTGCATTTGAAATAGCTTCAACCCCTGTCAATGAGGAAGAACCTGTTGAAAAAGCTTTGAGCAAAAGAACCAGAGTCACGCCACCAACTGAAACGCCGATATGAGCTGGGGCATGATAAGGCAAAGTTCCTGTTAAAATACGAATAACACCAACACCGAGCAAGATAAATGTGCTGACAATGAAGGTATAAACAGGAATCATCAGGAAGGAAGCCGATTCACGCAAACCACGTAAATTCATCAGCATTAAAATCAAAGCCAAAGCAATCGCAATCCAGAGATTATAATGATAAAGCTCAGGAATTGCTGAAGTAATCGCATCTGCTCCAGAAGCCGTCGATACCGCAACTGTAAGCATATAATCAACAAGCAACGAACCACCCGAAATCAAGCCCGGAATCGTTCCAAGGTTTTCTGTTGAAACCAGATATGCTCCTCCACCAGAAGGATAAGCATGAATAACCTGCGTATAACTCGTAATCAATGCAAAAAGCAAAATCAAAATTACCGCGGCAATCGGCAAACTATACCAGGTTGCCATACTTCCCGCTGCAACCAAAATTAAAACAATTTGCTCTGGACCGTAAGCAATAGATGACAGAGCATCGCTTGAAAGCATTGCGAGTGCTTGCATTTTATTGAGTAAATGTGAGTCGCCAGTCGATGATTTTAATGGTTTCCCAATTAAAATCTGTTTTAGTAATTTAAACACGAAAATCTCCTCATAATAATAACCCTATTATTATACCATATTCTACGGTTCATTTACTATTTTTGTTGAAGTGATTGCCTCATCTGCGCGAAAATTTTTCTTCTCTGTTAGTATTAGCTACACATAATAGTTTAGTGCGTTGATTCCCTAAATAATTTTACAAAAAAAGACTTATTTCTAAGTCTTTTAGCTCAAAATTCGAATTTGAACATGCTGTGCGCCCCAAGTGACTGCTTGAGCGACAGTTGGGAAATGAACGTCAATATGATAGCCAATAATTGCGCCACCCGTGTCTCCCGCAATCGCAACGCCATATCCCGGTACCTCAACAAGTGAGCCTAAAGGAATAACACTCGGGTCAACAGCGATACACATTGGATTTGTTCTTAAATCAATCCCTGTTGCTGTGATGTAACCGACATTCTGCCATGAGTACGCTGTTGCAAGCACATTCATTGTTTTTCCGCTTGATGTTGGCGGTAAAACAGGTGAGACTGGTTTTTGCGGAGTTGTTGATGTCGTGGAATTGTTGTTTTGATTCTGACTATTTCCGCTACTAGCCGTCTTTTGTGCTTGAGCTTTAGCAGCTGCGTCTTGAGCAGCTTGAGCATCCTTTGCCATTTTTGCTTGTCGTGCGGCTTGGGCTGCAGCGGCTTGAGCTTGCATTTGGGTCAAAAGTTGCTTGTTTGAATTAATCTGATTTTGCAAGGTTGAAATATTTCCTTGTAATTCACCAACTTGACTTTGATAGCTTTGCTGGTTTTTTACAAGTTCTATTTTGGATTGTTCAAGACTTTTTGTCATTTTTTTCAATGAGGTCTGCGTATCTTGCAATTCTTTAACTTGCGCTGTTTCTGCATCTAGCACTGTATTGAGATTGGTCAAACGCTGAATCATATTTGACAGATTGCCTGATGATGTGATAATGCCTAAAACAGAAATTGTCACACCACCATTTGACTGGATAGAACGCATTTGCTCTGATACTGATGCACGTAATGAAGCTTCATCTTTTTGAGCTTGAGCGATTTTCACTTGCAAATCATCAATGTTTGCCTGAGTTGCATTAACTTGGTCTTGAGCCTTATTTGCCTTTGCGTAAAGGTCATTGACCTGAGAAAGTTTTGTGTTAACTTCAGACTGAAAATTTTGGATTTGCTGATTAACATTTGCTTGCGACTGAGTCGTGTCCGCATGAACAGCACCTACTGGGAAACTTCCAAGTAAAAGTGCGAAAGTTCCTGCTAAAAATCCAAATTTCTTAAAGTTTTTAGAAATCATATTTTCCATACTTCCCCTATTCTACCACATAATGAGTTTTTTTACATTTCTTAAACATTACATTTGTAAAAATTAGCGTAATAAATATGTACTTTCATCATTTTTCAGAGAAGATAATTGTCCTATAGAAATCGAAACTTTTATAGCTAAAGATTTTCATGAACATATTGATTAGATGGATGCTGTTGAAGTGATTACTTCATCAGCGGGGATTTTTTTCCCTCCATTGATGTTAGGTTACCCTGTCCATCTTCGCTGCGCTACACTATCCATTTGCTCTATGCGACTAGTCAATAGCGTAGTACAACGTGCGTAGATAGCAGACATTTGCTAGATTAAACTTCCAAATGAAAACGCAAAACTTTCATTTTCATAGAGATAGCCTAAAGTCAAAAAAATCGCTTTGACAGGTTTGTCAAAACGATTTTTGGCTATCGAATCAATTTTAGCGAATTTCGGCAGCAAGTTTTTCAACCAAATTTTTGGTAATTTTATTCATACTGGCTGCTATTTCCTCATCAGTCATCGTTGCTTCCTGACTTTGGAATGTCAAGCTGTAAGCCATTGATTTTTTACCTTCTGGTAAATTTTCCCCTTGATAAATATCGAAAAGTTCAATGTCAATCAATGTTTTCACTTTACTGTCGCTAATAGCGGAAACAATATCAGCATGTGATTTTTCGGTATCCACCAAGAGCGCAATGTCCCGATTAACCGCTTGGAATTTTGGAATTTCCTTAAATACGGTTCTTGCAGGTCTGAGTTCCAACATCGCCTGCAAATCAAGCCCTGCAACATAAGTCGCCGTGATGCCGTATTTTTTAGCAAGTGCAGGATGAAGCTGTCCGACAAAGCCAATATGGCGCTCACCAGCTTGAATAGCCGCTGTTTGCCCTGGATGCATAGCAGGAATTTGGTCTGTCGCAGTAAAAGTGACATTTTCGATGTCCTTGAGCAGATTTTCTACGATGCCTTTAGCTTGGTAAAAGTCCACAGGCACAGCGGACGCGCTGTAAGTGCGGTCCGTCACATTTCCTGAGATAGCAAAGGCAACGTTCGCCAGCTCCGTCGGTCTCCCATCAGCCGTCGTGCTTGGCAGGAA
>JAJXWC010000134.1 GCA_021781855.1 Bacillota bacterium
AGTGTTCGGCATCAAAGTTGGAACCATGACGACGATTCATAGTTATACAGGAGACCAAATGCTTCTTGACGGTCCTCATCGTGGCGGTGATTTTAGACGGGCGCGGGCTGCTGCAGTTAATACAGTACCTGCTTCCAGTGGTGCTGCAAAAGCAATCGGCTTGGTATTGCCAGAGTTGAATGGCTTACTCAAAGGACATGCTCAGCGTGTGGCAACGCCGACAGGTTCATTGACCGAATTGGTAAGTGTAGTGAAGCAGCCTGTAACGGTTGATGAGGTCAATGCAGCGATGAAGCAATATGAGACTGAAAGTTTTGCTTACACTGATGAGCAAATTGTTTCTAGTGATATCATCGGCGATACGCACGGCTCCATTTTTGATGCGACGCAAACGGAAGTGACGACAGACGGTGAGACTTATCTGGTCAAGACAGTTGCTTGGTATGACAATGAAATGAGTTTCACAGCTCAGCTTGTACGTACTTTGGAATATTTTGCAAAGATTGCCAAATGATTTTCTTAGCTTTCATGAATTTGAGGTGTGTTTTCGCAGTAGCTAACTGCACTAAAAAGGAGATTTCAAAACAGAAATCTTCTTTTTTAAGCTTGAAGGGAGGTGGCTGATGCTTTTTCCCCACTAATAAAGTATTTACTTCAATTCCATTTGTGGCTGTAGGACACAACACAAATCTGATTGGCTGACAAGGTTGTTGTAAAGAGGTGAGGACTTAGTACGTATTGCTGAGAAAAAACTGCTCTGACAGTTTTGTCAAAACAGTTTTTTGGTTATTGGATAACAAGCATTCCTTCTTTAATCGCCCAAGGCTGTTCAGGATTAATGTGGTCATAGAACATGATACCATTGGTATGGTCAATTTCGTGCTGAACACACATGGATTCGAAATTCTTCAGACGGATTTTGTGTTTCTCACCATTCTTGTCAAAATATTCAACAGTAACGCGAGCGTGACGAACAACAAATCCTGGAACTTCGCGGTCAACAGACAAGCAACCTTCGCCACTTTCAAGAGCAGCTTCTTGCACGGAATGGCTGACGATTTTAGCGTTATACATGATTTCTTGAAGTTTGTAAGCTTCGCTTGGTGTAATTTCATTGCCGTTTTCATCGGTTTCCGGGTCATTCGGCACGAGAACAGCGATGACCTTTTTGAGGATGCCAAGCTGATTTGCTGCAAGGCCAACGCCCCCGCGCAAGCCCATTTTTTCAGACATCACGGGGTCTTGTGAATGGTGAAGAAATTGAAGCATTTTCTCACCGAGAATGATATCCTCGTCAGACAATGGAAAAAGCACCTCATCAGCTACTTGACGCAAGGTTGGATAACCTTCACGGACGATATCGTCCATGTCAATGAGGTGCGCAGCTTTAGTTAAATTTTCTTGTATAGACATATTTTTTATTCCTTGAATTTTTGGTATATAAATAATTATACCATATTTTTGAGGTTAAAAATGGTAAAATTGTATTAGAGAAAATGTCGAGGAACACAAGAATGAAAAAATACCGTCAAAATGTTGCTGCAATCATCATAAACGCAGAAAGAAAAATTTGGATTGGAGAACGAATTGATAAACTTGCTTGGGGCTTTGCGCAAGGCGGAATTGATGAAGGGGAGACTGACGAAATGGCATTGCGACGCGAAATGTTGGAAGAACTTGCGACCAATGATTTTGACATTATTGCCAAATATCCTGGCACGCTCAAGTATGACTTTCCAGCGGGTATGGAATTTCCGACTTGGACTTATGCTGGTCAGGAACAGCAGTATTTTTTGCTGAGACTTCACGAGAATGCTCAGATTGACATTGAAAAAAATGACCACGAATTTGCTCAGTACAAATTTTTGCAATTTGACGAACTTGTCAAATTGGATTTTGGATTTAAGAATGAGGTTTATCGAAAAGCATTAGAATATTTTAAGCCGATTATTTTGGGATAAAAGGTCATGCTATCCTATATTTCACTGAAATAAAGCGAATCAGCACAAAGAGGATTAACACGCACTGCTGAATAAATAATGAAGCGATAATTTGCTGGTATTGTCGGCAATAGTGCAATCAGCTTGATTGAGCAGTTATAAGGTATTTTGGGAGTATTATATCAGAAAGAAGAAAGAAGAATAAATGACCATAGAACGTATCACTACCAACAAATTTGACCTTGTCAGTAAATACAGTCCAGCAGGTGACCAGCCGGAAGCCATTGAGGCACTTGTAGAGAATATTGAAAATGGCGAAAAAGCACAAATTCTTATGGGAGCGACAGGGACAGGAAAAACTTACACGATGAGTCAAGTCATCGCCAGAACAGGAAAACCGACTTTGGTTATGGCGCACAATAAAACGCTTGCTGGACAGCTTTACAGCGAGTTCAAGGAGTTTTTTCCCAACAATGCTGTTGAATATTTTGTCAGCTATTATGATTATTATCAGCCAGAAGCCTATGTGCCGTCTTCTGACACCTATATTGAAAAAGACAGCTCAGTCAATGACGAGATTGATAAATTGCGTCACAGCGCAACCAGTAGCCTTTTAGAGCGCAATGACGTGATTGTCGTTGCCTCGGTTTCTTGTATTTATGGTCTGGGTTCGCCTAAAGAATATAGCGACAGTGTTGTTTCGCTTCGTCCAGGACAAGAAATTTCTCGTGACAAGTTGCTTAATGAACTAGTCGGTATCCAATTTGAACGCAATGATATTGATTTTCAGCGCGGACGTTTCCGTGTGCGTGGCGATGTGGTTGAAATTTTCCCTGCTAGTCGGGATGAACATGCCTTTCGTGTCGAATTTTTCGGAGATGAAATTGACCGTATCCGTGAAATCGAAGTGTTAACGGGTCAGGTTATTTCAGATGTGGACCATCTTGCAATTTTTCCTGCAACGCACTTTATGACTAATGATGAACGTATGGAAGAATCCATTGCCAATATTGAATCGGAACTGCAACAGCAACTCAAAGTTTTTCGAGATGAAGGCAAATTATTAGAAGCCCAACGACTTGAACAGCGAACCAATTACGATATCGAAATGCTTCGTGAAATGGGTTATTGTTCAGGAGTCGAAAATTATTCACGTCACATGGATGGAAGAAGCGAAGGAGAGCCTCCATATACGCTGCTTGATTTCTTTCCTGATGACTTTATGATTATGATTGACGAAAGTCACATGACGATGGGGCAAGTAAAAGGCATGTACAATGGAGACCGTGCACGTAAGGATATGCTAGTTAATTACGGTTTTCGTTTGCCTTCTGCATTGGATAATCGTCCGCTCAAACGCGAAGAATTTGAAAGTCATGTTCATCAAATTGTTTACGTTTCGGCAACACCTGGCGATTATGAACGTGAGCAGACCGATACGATTGTTGAGCAAATTATTCGCCCGACAGGACTTTTAGACCCTGAAATTGAAGTACGTCCAAGTATGGGGCAAATTGATGACTTGCTCGGTGAGATTAATGCACGTGTGGAGAAAAATGAGCGAGTCTTTGTTACGACCTTAACCAAGAAAATGGCAGAAGATTTGACCGCTTATTTCAAAGAAATGGGCGTAAAAGTCAAGTATATGCACAGCGACATTAAAACGCTTGAACGAACAGAAATTATTCGTGATTTACGTTTGGGGAATTTTGATGTGCTTGTTGGGATTAATCTTTTACGTGAAGGAATTGATGTACCAGAAGTCTCGCTCGTTGCTATCTTAGATGCGGATAAGGAAGGCTTTTTACGTAATGAGCGCGGTCTGATTCAGACCATTGGACGAGCAGCCAGAAATTCCAACGGTAAAGTCATTATGTATGGTGACACAATGACGCAGTCCATGCAGCGTGCGATTGATGAAACGGCTAGAAGACGTGAAATTCAGATGAAGTACAACGAAGAACACGGAATAGTGCCGAAAACGATTGTAAAAGAAATTCGCGACCTCATCTCCATCACTAAGAAATCAGCTACAGGAGAGCTAGAAGAAGTCAACGCTGAAGAAATGACGAAAAAAGAACGCAAGGCATTGGTCAAAAAACTTGAAAAAGAAATGGCTGAAGCAGCAAGCGCGCTGGATTTTGAAGGGGCTGCACAGTTGCGTGACATGATTTTAGAAATTCGGGCAATGGACTGAGAGAAAAAGTGATGAGAGCAAGAATTAAGAAAGATGGAGATGTTGAAATAACAGATACAGGGCTCTATATCAAGCGAGAAAAGTATATTGAACAAAAAGCAAAGGTGCAAATCGCTATGTGGATTTTACTTGCACCATTTCTTGTTTTTTATGCATATATGATTTTGGGAATTGGTGCCTCAATGCCCTTCGTAATTGGTGGAACAGCTGTTCTTTTGCTGCTTGCAACTTTTTGCGGTTTGGATTTAGTTAAGCGCTGGGTTGCTCGACAAGATGCAAAAGTCGGGATTGATGATAATTCAGAAAAAAACCTACTGTTTCAGCTTCCCAAAGGCAAAACCGCTTATAAATTGGCTTTTGAAAATGGCGTTTTGACTTGGTATCCTTTTTTAAATCGTTCGACACATCTTGAAATTAATCAAGCGGATATTTTGCAACTTGATTTTGGTTGGGGAATTATTGAAAGTTGGCTACGGGATAAAGGAATGACCTGGAAAGAAAATGATGTTTTCCCGAGTGCTGCTAATGGGGCTGTCGGTGGCATAGTTCTACCTTTTACACGTGAAATAGAAGGCGGCTGGATTAATGTTCAGCTCAAAAACGAGCCGCTTAAATCGCATTGGATTGATGCCCCAGAAAATTGGATTAAGTCAAGTAGCGCTGAAATTTGTGAGGGACGACAACTTTTAATCACGAAGGGCTTTGATGTAAGTTTCAAAGATTTAAAGACAATAGGCATTACTTTTTCTGAAAAATTTAATTTACCAGTCAGATATGAGGGGAAAGAAATTGACTGGAAATGAAACAGGGGCTTGTTCATTGGGAGCTAATTCGTCCAGTATATCACTGTAGAGACCAAGTATTAACCACTTTACAAGCCTAAATAGCGCAGCACGGATTGCTAGGATAAATTTTGTTTTAAAAAGTCAGTTATTGAAAGGAAAATCCCAATTTTAGGGATTTTTTTGATAAAAATTCATATTTATGTATAAAAATACTTGACAAAGCTAAAAAATAATGTATAATTATTCTTATAAATTAATAAAAATTCAAAAAGAGGAAACGAATATGAAAATCAATAAAATTTTACTTGGAACCTTATTTATCGCAGCAGGACTAACTTTAGCAGCTTGTGGCAATTCACAATCAAGCTCGCAAAATCAGCTACAAAGTATTAAAAGCAGCGGGACAATGACTGTTGCCTTGTCTGCTGACTATCCTCCATTCGAATATCAAACAATTAAGAACGGAAAAAATGAAATTGTCGGTTCAGATGTTGACCTTGCTAATGCGATTGGCAAAGCATTAGGAGTAAAAGTTAAAATTAGTAATATGGATTTCAACAATGTTTTGACCAGTGTGGCATCTGGCAAAGCAGATATTGCGATTTCTGGCATCTCTTATACTCCACAGAGAGCCCAGTCTTATGATTTTTCAACGATTTATTATGATTCTCCGAATGTTATAATTATTAAAAAATCAGACTTGAATAAATATAAATCATTAAGTGATTTCTCAGGAAAAAACATTGCTGCGCAAAAAGGTTCAATTCAAGAACAAATGGCACAAACTGAAATTAAGGGAGCCACAGAGGTTTCATTGCCACAGATTGGAGATGAAGTTAATGAACTTAACGCAGGAAAAGTCCAGGGAGCAGTTGTTGAAAAACTGATTGCTCAAAGTTATATTGAAGCAAATCCTCAGCTAACAATGGCAAATGTTGAAGTACCTGCCCTCACGAAAAATTACGGGATGGCTGTCGCAATGCCGAAAGGCTCGACGGCTTTGAAAGCCGCTGTTGACAAAGTGATTTCTCAAATGAAATCCGATGGAAGTTTGAATAAATCAATTGAAGATAATTATAAATTGTCACAAAATACAAAATGAAGCAAAAAATAATTGGTGGGAGTTAATCCGTCCAGTGAACGAGTTAGGTATTAAATATCGTTGCCTTTCACTGAATTTGGGGTACGAGCTCTAGATGAAGAAAGCGACCTGTAAGCGACTGAATCTGCTACAGGTCGCTTAACATTTTCAATATGAGACTATATTCATCACAGTAAGCCACAAGACAAAGTGCGTAGAGAGCACGCACTGCTGAAATAAAACGCATATAATAGTGATTTACTCATATTAATTAAAAAGTCTAGTGGTAAAAAGTCAAACATAAAGTCGTTAAATTCTGAGTGAGGATCTTTGAAAAAGACAGCACGAAAAAAT
>JAJXWC010000135.1 GCA_021781855.1 Bacillota bacterium
TTATGCTTTACCACCGACCATCCCTTCAGAGCCTACACCACCGAGCACTAGTGTTCCGCCAAGCTCAAGTCAGCCGCCGCAAAGCAGCACCCCACCCGCAAGTCAACCGCCTAAGAGCAGCAGCCTACCGCCGTTGAGCTCCTCATCAAGTTCGACCACGAGCCAACCGCCGACAAGCCGCTCTAAAACACCAAGCGCCTTTACACCTGTAAGCAAGACCAATCCACCGTCTGCCCAACTTCCTAAAACAGGAGAAGAAGCGAGTGGAATAACAAGTTTCGCAGGATTAAGCCTGGTGGGTTTAGCTGTTCTTACCTTCAAAATCTATAAAGTAAATGAAAAATAATAAAATGGAAGGATTTTTCAACATGAAAAAATCAAATCTTGTTCTTTTGAGTGTTTCAGCACTCAGTACTTTTGCCCTAGTTGTCCCAACTGTTGCAAGTGCTACAACTGTGGGAACCGTCAATACGACTGGCACGGTCGGCTATTATGCACAAAACACACCGGTAACGCCAGGTAATCCGGGAAGTCCAACAAATCCGGGTACGAATCCCGGCGGGGGCGGTAATCCTGATATTCCTGGTACACCGGGTAATCCAAGCACTCCTCAGTACCCAACGCCTGTTAATCCAGGAGACCCAGGAACGCCGGGTACACCAGGCAACCCAAGCTATCCGGGTGAAGTCACAGGAGATGGGGCAATGGCCTTTTATGTTCCGAATTTGAACTTTGGTTATCATCCGATTGATACGGCAGGGGGAAATTACTACGCTTATGCCGCACCGTTTAGCGTGGCAAATGCGGCTTCGACTTCGACAAACCCTTCTTATAACTACTATGTCGGCCCTCAACAAGTACAGGTTGACGACTGGCGGGCAACAGATGCAGGCTGGAATGTAACTGTTCAGGAAACACAGCAGTTCACTCCCGGTACACCAGATGCGAATGGTGTGATTGCCAGCCCAACGGGAAATCCTCTGGCAGGCGCTACGATAACCTTTAACACAACAGGTGCGGGAAATACGATTGCGAGTGCTTCTAGTCATCCTACGACGCTTACTGATTCCTATAATCAGAAAGCTATTTCGATTGGTTTGAATCAAACCGCCGTTATTTTTGATGCAGTGACAGGAACTGGCGATGGGATTAACTCTTTGAACTTTGGGACAAGTACTGCACCTGATGCAACACCAGCCGCTATTGCGAGCGGTGCAGGTTCAGCAGTAACGACTCCATTGAGTGTGTTGACGGACGGCTTCTTGGATAGTGCAACGACATTACCTGCTTCACTTGGTGGAGGCAGCTTTACACATGGTAATCCTGCGGATAACCGTGGCGCTAGCATTGGCAATGGGATTGCTGGTTTTGTCAATGAACCAGTAGATGGCACAGCGACTCCAACCACGACGGCTCCTGGCAGTGCTGAGTTGAACCCTAATATTGCGCTGAATGTAGCGCCTAATACAGAAGGTGCGACGACTTATACTGCGGATTTGTTGTGGTCTTTGAATAATACACCTGCTTAATTTTTTATGATGATAAGCGAGGAGAGAGAAGTCTTCTCGCTTTTTTTGGTATCAATATTGGCTTGACAGTTTAAACTCGAATTGAAGTGGTTATTTCATCAGTAGGTTAAGGGACAACCTGAATTAGCTCGTCACTTTATCGTGCTGTTAAGCTTGCGGGTAAAGGGAGCGAAGCTCTCGCCATTTGTAGCAATAAAGCTGTGGGGATAATACTGCTAAGTTAAACTATGGTATAATGAAGCAGAGACTAAAGCCGAAGTTTAGTACATGCATCTCTCGGACCTCTTAGGATAAGCACGTACTGTTGAGATAAAAATGTAAGAAGAAAAGCTTCAATAGCTCAATTCGGCAAGACTGTTGAAAAAAAGCCTAATTAGCGGTAAAATAAAAGGGTTAGGTTTCACAACCTAGCTGACAAAAACTTTCCAATCAGAAAGTATGGAGAAAATGAAAAAAATCACAACCTATGAAAATAAAAAAATTCTTGTTCTTGGCTTGGCACGTTCAGGGATGGCAGCGGCGCGTGTTTTGAATGAACTAGGTGCGATTGTTACAGTAAATGATGCTAAACCTTTTAGTGAAAATCTTGAAGCACAAGAGTTGCTTGAAGAAGGAATTAAGGTCATTTGCGGCGGACATCCGCTTGAACTTCTTGACGAGGATTTTGAAGTAATGGTTAAAAATCCGGGTATTCGATATGATAATCCGATGGTTGTTCGAGCATTAGAACTGGACATTCCTGTGATTACAGAGATTGAATTGGCTTATCTTATTAGCGAATCTGCGATTATCGGAATCACGGGTACAAATGGTAAAACAACAACGACAACGCTTATTCATCAAATTTTGAATAAGGGAGGGAAGTCAGCAAAACTTGCAGGAAATATTGGTTTTCCAGCTTCAACGGTTGCTTCTGAAACAACGAGCAGTGACACCATTGTTATGGAAACATCAAGTTTTCAACTTATGGGGGTACGAGAATTTCACCCACATATTGCTGTAATTACGAACATTTATTCGACACATCTTGATTATCATGGCACGCAAGAGGCATATGAAGCTGCAAAATGGAAACTTCAGGAAAAGATGACGCCTTCTGATTTTTTGATTTTGAATTTCAATCAAGACAAAATGAAAGCTTATGCTGAACAGACTAAAGCCACGGTTGTGCCATTTTCAACAACAGAAATCACAGATGGTGCTTATGCTTTAGAAGGAAAACTCTATTTCAAGGGTGAGTATGTCATGAACGCTGCGCAACTAAGTTTGCCTGGCGAACATAATGTCGAAAATGCCCTTGCTGCGATTTCAGTTGCTAAACTTCAAGGAATTGAGAATGAAGCGATTGTTTCGATTTTGAGCAGTTTTGAAGGGGTTCGTCATCGGCTGCAATTTTTGGGTGAGGCGCATGGACGCCGCGCTTACAATGACACTGAAGCAACAAATATCCTTGCAGCAAAAAAAGCACTTACAGGATTTGAACACAATAAACTCTGGCTTTTCGTTGGCGGACTTGACCGTGGTAATGGTTTTGATGAGCTTGAAAGTTCACTTGTCGGGCTTAAAGGTATGGTCATTATGGGAGAAACAACAGCAAAACTTCGTGCGGTTGCTGAAAAATTGCATATTCCCTACATTGTGACTGAAAATGTTGTAACGGGTCTCAATGAAGTTTTCCCGAAAACTGATTTGGGCGACACAATCTTGCTTAGTCCTGCCTGTGCAAGTTGGGACCAATATAAGAATGCTGAACAACGTGGCGATATGTTTATTGAAGCCTTTGAAAATCTGAAAAAATAATGCCTAAAGGCACTTCTAAAATTTGAGTTTTCGGAGGTGGCTAAAGGGTAAAAGTGGAGAATCTTATGAGAATTATTCTTACAGGCGGTGGCACAGGAGGTCATATTTATCCTGCCCTTGCCTTTATCAACTACCTCAAAAGTGTTGAACCTGACAGCGAAATCCTCTATGTTGGGACAAAACGCGGTCTCGAAAATAAAATTGTTCCAGCTTCTGGGATTAATTTTAAAACAGTAGATGTGCAAGGCTTTAGACGTTCACTGAGTTTTGAAAATTTTAAAACAATCGCAAAATTTCTTAAATCTACAGGTGAAGCAAAGCAAATTATCAAAGATTTTCACCCTGATGCAGTTGTCGGAACAGGTGGTTATGTTGCCGGTCCAGTACTTTATGCGGCTGAGAAATTGCACGTTCCTACGCTTATTCATGAGCAAAATTCGATTCCTGGGATTACAAATAAGTTTCTTAGTAAACATGTTAATCGTATTGCAGTAGCTTTTGAAGCGGCAAAGCCCTTTTTCCCAGCGGAAAAGACAAGTTTTGCTGGTAATCCGCGGGCGCAAGAAGTTGCTGATTTGCAAAAGACAGATGTGCTTGAGCGAGAGTATCATTTAGAAAAAGATAAAAAAACAGTTGTTATTTTTGGCGGCTCGCGTGGTGCTCAAACGATTAATGAAGCTGTTAAGCAAGCTTTACCAGAGTTGGATAAGCAAGCTTTTCAAGTGATTTATGCTTCGGGGCAGATTTATTATGATGAGGATAAGGAAATTTTTGCTCCGTATGAGAATACGGGTCATCTTGCAATTCGCCCTTATATTTCGAATATGCTTGAAGTCTTTGCGGCTGCAGATTTGGTACTTTGTAGAGCTGGTGCAACAACGATTGCGGAAGTGACGGCTCTGGGACTACCAACGATTTTTGTGCCGAGTCCAAATGTTACTGCTGACCATCAAACTAAAAATGCACAAGCTCTTGTTGATGTTGGTGCTGCAAAAATGATTCGTGATGCGGATTTAACTGGTGAATTGATGATTAAGACCATCAATGAAGTTTTTTCAGATGAAGAAAATTATCAACGAATGGCGGAAAATAGTCGTAAAGCAGGGGTTCCCGACGCTAGCAAGCGGCTCTATAATCTTGTGAAAGAAATAATTAAATGAGTGAAAAAGATAATAATCTAACACCCTGGCAACAAAAAAATCGAGAATATCAAAAGCAAAAAGGCGGAGAAAAGCCGAAAAGTTCCATTCCTAAACGTTTCACGGTAACAAAATTCTTCAATGAAAATCTTGAAAATAAAGTAGAAACCGATGAAATAAATGATGAAGCTGAGCTTGAAAGTGAAGAAGTAGAAAGTACGGCACCAATTGATGAGGCTTATACTTATGAAGAAGCTGAAGAAGTCGATGAAAGCGTAGAAGATGAAACGATTGAGGATTATGAGCTTGCCTATAATAAATTTAAGGCGCAAAGTGTAAGTTCAGAAAGTAAAACAGAAGATTTACCGCCGAAAAGACGTGAACCTCTTTCTCCGACTCTACGAAAAATGTGGCTTGCTCTGCTTATCGTTGGCCTTGTCTTTTTGGGGAGTGCCTATGAGGTTTCGCCGCTCAGTAAAATTGGAGCCTTTTCGGTAACTGGCAACACACATGAGAATGCGCAGCAAGTTGCAGCTGCTTCAACTTTGAAAACGGGGAATACAGTTTTCAGTATTTTAAGAAACAGAAGTAGGATTGAGCAAAAAATTGAGAGCCAATTTCCACGTATTTCAACAGTGAAGCTGGTTTATCATTTTCCAAATAAATTTGAGGCGGTAATCGCAGAACATAAAAATGCAGTTTATGTCCAGCAAGGAGGGCAGGTCTTTCTTGTTTTGGATAATGGATATATCGTTAAAGACCAGAAAGTAGATACTAAGCATTTGGCAAAAATACCTGTTCTGAAATCTTTCACAGATGCTGAAACGAAAGAATTTGTTCAAGCTTATGAGACTTTGAAGCCGTCTTTGCAAGTCCTTATCACAAATGTCACAAAAACACCGACAGATGCTACGAAAGATTTTATCGCACTTGATATGAGTGATGGAAATCAGGTGCGCGTGTCGCTTAGTGAGATGGCAGATAAGCTTCCTTATTATCCTAGTGTTGCAAAACAAATTACGGCACCGCAGGTTGTAGATATGGAGGCTGGAATTTATGCTAAAAGTAAGGCAGCATACGACCAGGATTTGAGCACACTTGCCAGTCAAAAAGCAGCTTCGCTTTCTGCCTCAAAGGCGCAGGCGGAAAGTGCTAGTTCAGCTGCTGCAGCGAATAGTACAACAGCAAGTTCTAATTGAAGTTGGAACGCAAAATTTGACAGGTAGTGAATTAATAGCATGATGAGAGCTGCGGATAGAGCGTCGATTTCTCGTTTTCGTGGTTTAACTTACTCGGTTAAAAAATGGAGATTTCTCCATTTTTTTGTTGTCTAAAAAGAATATTGTTTCAATTTTTATAAATTATTTTTTGATTTATGAAATATTTTTTATGATATTGTAAACTAAAAAGTGATGAAATATAATTTCAAATGTGGTATAATGAAAACAGTTACAAAAGAAAATAAATTTTGCGGAAAGGAAAATAAGATGTTTGGTTTCTCTATTTTTTTGGATAAGGACTTGACTGAAAAAACATTAGATTATGTTGGAAAATTAGCACGAACAGGTTTTGAAGGGATTTTTACTTCTATTCATATTCCTGAGATTGCCTCTAACGAATATCGTGAACGGCTGATTTCACTTGGAAAAGTCGCAAAGGCTCAAGGACTTCCACTCATGGTAGATATTTCAGGAAATGCTTTAGAAAAAATCGGATTTTCATTTGAACGGTTGCAAGAACTGGCTGATTTTGGTATTACAGGACTCCGTATGGATTATCAGGTTAGTGTTCGGCAAATCGCAAAGGCAAGTCAGACGATGACAGTCAGTTTGAACGCAAGT
>JAJXWC010000136.1 GCA_021781855.1 Bacillota bacterium
CGCAGGATACAATGTAGGAATTTACGGTCTGAATGGGAATGCCAGCCAAATCGCTATTTCTACAGTACCAGGACAAACGACAGCTCAAACAACACCAGGCTATTCTTCAAAATTTGAAGTTACTGCTGCCGATGCCAATGGAAATGCTACTGCGGTTGTGCATGTTAAAGTCCCGGCAAATGATGTAGGAGCTGCTAATTTCAGACTCCGCACAGGTTCCACAGCCTTTGGCAGTTTTGCGAATGGCAATCAAATTGCGACAACACGAATTGGTGATAATGGAGCAATGAGCACGACAACAGGTTATTCTGCTCAGTTTAGTGTTACAGCAGATAATGCTGGTAATGCTTCACAAGTTGTTTATTTTATTGCAGATGCTTCAGCTCCAACAGGAACGTACAATCTCCGCCTTAGACAAACACAAACCTCGCCAACAGGAAGCAGCAACAGTACGAATCTTGTAACTGTCAAACCTACACTCTCTGCTGCAAGTCCAACTCCTGAACCTATTGCTCCCATTATAAATGTGAAAAATACAACCATTAATCAAGGGACGACCTGGACAGCTGCAGATAACTTTGTTTCAGCAACAGATTCTGAAGGCAAAGCAGTTGATATAAGTCAGCTTACGGTAACAGGAAGTGTGGATACCAGTGCAGCAGGAACTTATTCTGTAATTTACAGCTATACAGACCCTATCACAAATCTGTCCGACCAGAAAAATGCAGTTGTTACAGTTAAGGCAGCACCAACAAATCCCACACCACCCCAACCTGATTATACAAATCAGCCAGTCTATAGACTCTACAATCAAAATTCAGGTCAGCATTTATTCACCACAAGTCCTTTTGAAAAATTTAATGATGTAAAGGCTGGTTGGTTATCAGAAGACATTGCATTTAATGCGCAGAAGGCAGGGATTGCAGTATATCGTGTTTATAACAGAAATTCAGGCGAACATCTTTATACCACAAGTAGTTATGAAAAAAATTCACTCGTGAAACAAGGTTGGTCAGCAGAAGGAATTGCCTTCTATGCCAGTAAAAATGGCTCTCCTGTTTATCGCATTTACAATCAGAATACAGGCGAACATTTTTATACGACAAGTGCTTATGAAGTGAAGGTTGACGTAAAAGCAGGTTGGAAGTCGGAAGGTATTGCCTTTTATACGTCCAATCTAAAATAATTGAGCTTATACTACAAAGTTCGGAATAAGTGAGAATCTGCCAACAGAGAAAGTCAGATTTTCACTCGAGCTCGTAAAAATTTCTCTACCCGCATCCTAAAAACAAGAAATTATTGGAGATAATAAACTTATGAAAAAACAGACTATCGTAAAAACAGTTTTTGGCTCAGCGGCAGTTCTACTTGCCGCAACCACTCTTGCAGCTTGTAGCTCATCAGCAAATAGCAACAGCAAAGAAATAAAAGATTTAAAGATTTCTTTTGTTCCATCAAAAAATCCATCAGATATCAAAGTTGCAACGGCTCCTTTGGGCAATCTACTGAAATCTGAACTGAAAAAGCAAGGGTATACGGTTGATAAAGTTGATATTTCAGTTGGTACGAATTTTGAGGCTGTTGGCGAAGCGCTCTCATCAGGTTCTGCAGATGTTGGCTACGGCGTTCCTGGTACAACCTATGCGCTTTATCAAAATGACACTGATGTTCTCTTGACTGCTACTCGTGCCGCACTCAATAAAGATTTTTCTGAGCCGGCACAATGGAATGATGGTACTCCTACAGCAACAACAAATCAAGTTGCTACCACCTATCGGTCATTGATTTTAGTTGGTCCATCAGCTAAAGGGCAAGAATTGGCAAAAAAAATCAATGGTGGTCAGAAATTGACTTGGTCTGATTTAAATTCTGCAAAATGGGGACTTTCATCCACCTCATCAGCAGCAGGTTACGTTTATCCATCGCTTTGGTTGGACCAAAACTTTGGGCACCCAGTGACAGACTTAAAAAATACGGTGCAGATTGATTCTTACGGAACAGGATTTGCCCGTCTTGCCGCTGGACAAATTGATGTCTTACCAGTTTATGCGGATGCACGCAGCGATTTTGCTTCAAGTTGGACGACAACTTACGGACAAAAGACTTCTATCTGGGACACTTCGGAGACAGATGTCATCGCCGTCACACCAGGAATCAATAATGATGCGATTCTTGTTTCTAAAAATGATAAAATCATGACCTCAAGTTTTAAAACAGCTTTGTCTAATGCTTTGATTGATATATCTAAAACGAGTCAAGGGAAAAAAGTTATTGCGGTTTATTCTCATACAGGCTATCAATCAGCTACAGCTGCGGATTATAAGAATGCTGTCTCTGCAATGAACCTGATGAACAAACAAAGTAAATAAGCATAGGAAGAGAAGTAAGCTAATAAATTTGTTCAAGGTCTTCTTGGACAAATTTATTGCTATGTAAGTGCTAATTGATGATATAAGGAAAAGTATGATTAAATTTGAAGATGTATCTAAAGTTTATCCGAATGGCGTTAAAGGATTAAACCATGTAAATTTAGAAATCCAGCAAGGAGAATTTGTTGCAATCATTGGTACCAGTGGAGCGGGAAAATCAACTCTGATTCGTACAATCAATGGGTTGAATAATATTACTGAGGGAAAACTAACCGTTAATGCGATTGAAGTTTCTCAGCTCAGAGGAAAAAAATTACGTGACTTCCGTCAAGAAGTCGGTATGATTTTCCAGGCTTATAACTTGGTTTCGCGGATTTCGGTGATTAAAAATGTCTTGACTTCCTGTGCGCCAAAGATGGGTTTTTTCAGCGTTTTGTTTGGACTTTACACAAAATCGCAAAAACTTCAGGCACTTGAAGCTTTGGATAGAGTGGGCATTTTAGATAAAGCCTATATTCGCACGGACCAGCTCTCAGGAGGGCAGCAACAGCGGGTGTCTTTGGCACGAGCTATGGCACAAAATCCTAAAGTTTTGCTCGCCGATGAACCAGTTGCGGCACTTGACCCCGTGACAGCAAAAGAAGTCATGGATGATTTTAAACGTATCAATCAAGAACTCAATATCAGCGTTTTGATTAACATTCATCATGTAAATTTGGCATTGGAGTATGCAGAACGGATTATCGCAGTAAAAAAAGGTGAGGTTGTTTTTGATGGTCCTTCCAAGCAAGTGACGCAAAAGATTTTAGACGATATTTATAGAAAAGAGGGCTAAATGTTTATTTACGATAAAATTTTAAAGCCTCGAACTTACAGACTGGCTGATGGCACAGAGGTTGAAGAAAAACAGAGTCGTGTACCGCTCTTTATCCTTGGCTTTGTTCTCTTGCTGGGTTTATCAATTTATTTTACTGACTTTCAATTTAGTGCTACATTTGCAAATAGTAGTCAATTTTGGGATATTTTAATTGCGATGTTTCCACCCGATACGTCCTATATGGTGCATGTTTGGCAACCTTTGGCAGACACAATTAAGATGAGCTTCATTGGTTCGCTTTTGGGAAGCTTGATAGCCGTTCCCTTTGCAATCTTAGCTTCACATAACATCGTGCCTTCAAGAATTGTAAATCAGATTGTTCGTATTATTTTCTCACTTTTGCGGACATTACCAACTTTAGTCACGGCGCTTATCGCGACTTATTTCTTTGGTTTGGGTACATTTGCAGGAACGTTAGCAATTTTTATTTTTTCATTTAGTTATATCGGGAAACAACTTTTTGAGCAAATTGAAACAGTAGATATGGGAGCGTTTGAAGCGGTAGAATCTATGGGAGCCACTAAAGCTAAAGCCTTTAGTTTGACGATAATTCCTCAAATTTTGCCGATTTTTATCTCAACTTCTCTTTTTAATTTTGAAGGAAATGTGCGCTATGCCTCTATTTTAGGATACGTTGGTGCTGGCGGGATTGGTTTGATTTTGAATGATAGAACAAACTTGCGAGATTACACGAGCGTGGGGATGATTTTGATTACATTACTTGTTGCAGTCATCGTGATTGAGTCATTGAGTCAGTACATTCGTAATCGCTTAACATAAGGAGCTATAATGGAAAAATTATCAGTACAAGAACAATTAAAAAAAGCGCCGCAGAGATGGTGGTATTATCTGATTATTGCTGTGATTGTCTTAGGAATTTTTCTTTGGTCAATGACAGCCTTACAATTTTCACCGCTTTCTGCACGTGGAACGGCGATTGCTCTGAATATTTTCAAAGGAATTTTTCACCCTGATTTGTCTTTCCTTTTTGATATTTCAAGTCAAGGGGTGCTTTATATGCTCGTACAAACGATTGCGATTGCAGTTTTGGGAACATTGATAGGTGCACTGATTGCTGTACCCCTTTCTTTTCTCTCTGCTCCTAATATTATGCCACGACCTATCGCGTATGCAATTCGCTTTATAATTATGGTAATTCGGACAGTACCGCCTTTTGTTTATGGTTTGATGTTTATTCGAGTGGTGGGACCCAGTCCATCTGCTGGTGTTTTGACCCTTGCGTTGATGTCTATTGGGATGGTCTGCAAATTATTTACGGAGACGATTGAAGATTTGGATACAGGAATTTTAGAATCACTTGATGCTGTAGGCTGTACGCTTTTTCAGAAAATTCGTTTTGGAATTATTCCCCAACTTAGCGCAGATTTCTATTCGATTTTACTCTATCGGTTTGATATGAATTTGCGTGATGCGTCTATTCTGGGGCTTGTGGGTGCTGGAGGAATAGGTGCACCATTGATTTTTGCGATGAATGCTTATCAGTGGTCACAGGTAGGTTCTATCCTTATTGGGCTATTTGTTCTGATTTTGGCTGTTGAGAGCATTTCTTCACGGATTCGCAATCGCTTGATGAAAGGATAAGATGAAAACTTTAAAAATTTATTATACGTCAGATGTGCATGGCTATCTTTTTCCGACAGACTATTTGGATAAAGATGAAAAACCAATGGGACTGCTTAATGTCATTAACAATTTTAAAAAAGATGAAAACACATTGATTTTGGACGGTGGTGATATTTTTCAAGGGTCCCCTTATATTAATTATTTTCAAAAACGAAAAGACTTGAATAATGGTATCGCAACAGTAATGAATGCGGGAGCCTATGATTATCTTACATTGGGAAATCATGACTTTAATTATGGATTGGATATGTTGAAAGGAAATTTGAACCAGCTCAATGCCCAAGTAACAGCGGTCAATCTATTAGATGAAGAAACAGGGAAGGAGCTTTTTCCAGCGAAAATTCATGAGTTAGGAAATGGCCTAAAAGTAGGAATTATCGGATTTGTCACGGATTATGTCAATATTTGGGAGAAAGCTGAAAACCTAAAAGGGCTAAAAATCGTCTCTCCGTTAGAAGCTGCGAGAAAGGCAGTGGCGGAATTACATAATCAAGTAGATATTCTAATTGGGATTTATCATGGCGGATTCGAAGCAGACTTGAAAACAGGAGTGAAAGAGTCCACAACAACTGAAAATGTTGGCTATCAGATTGCACAAGAATTGCCGTTTGATTTACTGTTGACAGGTCATCAGCATCGAAAGATTGAGGGACAGTATCTTCATGATACTTACGTTGTACAGCCTCCTAATATGGCGCAGTTCTATTTTGAAATCCTGATGGAATTGGAAGAAGATGGCACAAAACAAATCAGCAGTCGTTTTTGTCCGGCTGGTCATCAGCATGATGGCCAGCTTGCAGCAGAACTTGAAAATTTGGAGCAGACCGTTCAGGAATACTTGGATAGACCTGTAGGTCAGATTGCTACACCCATGAAGGCACAAAGTCATTTGGCACTAGCTTGTCAGGGGGATTTATTTGTAGAGCTTGTGGGAGCAGTGGAGAAACTTGCGACGGGTGCGGATATTGCTATTGTCAGCATGAGTAACAACAGCCAACAGTTACCTAAGGTGATTACAGTTAGGGATATTTTGACAAATTATCCCTTTGAAAATTCACTTTTTAAGCTAAAAATCACAGGAAAAATGCTGAGACAGTCAATTGAACATACTGCCGATTATTTTTCGCTAAAAGATGGCGAAATTATAATCAATCCGAGTTGGCTGTTTCCTAAAATGGAGCATTATAATTATGATTTTTATTTGGGTATATCTTATACTATAAATGTTTCAAATCCTTTCGGAAGGCGCGTGACACGATTGACCTATCTGGGAGAAGAGGTCCAAGATGACCAAGAATTTTCAGTAGCATTAAATAATTATCGAGCTGCAGGAGGAGGTGAATATCTGGATTATCAGTTGGCAG
>JAJXWC010000137.1 GCA_021781855.1 Bacillota bacterium
TGAGGTTGAACTCGCCACGCTTGATGATGATGAAGTCGATGACGATAAAGTTGAAGTTGATGAACGACTTGAAACTTTTGTCGCTGAATTTTTCGCACTACACCCAGACAATAAAAGCGCCAACAATACCCCTGAAACAATCAATCCTGACTTTTTCATGAACTTATCCTCCTGATACTCTTGTTACCTCTATTTTACCATAAATCGGTAGGATACTGAAAACAGAGTCTTTCATAAACAGGATGCGCTTGGTAAGTTAAACAAGTTTTTCAGGAACCTTTGCCAAAAGTTCAGCAATTCCACTTGTCTTAGTGCCACCTGCCATAGCTAAATCAGGTTTTCCACCACCACGCCCATCAATAAATGGTACTAATAATTTAATCAAATTTCCTGCTTTGACATCAGCAGATTTGCTCGCCACGAGGAGACTGACTTTTTCATCAATTTTCGCGACAAGCACGAGGACATCAGAACTCTCTTTTTGCTTCCAGATATCCGCGAGCTGACGCAATCCATTGACATCCGGAACAGCCACTTCACGTGCGATAAAGCGCACTTTACCTGCTGTTTTCACATTCTTGAAAAGCTCATCTGATTGTGATGCAGCAAGTTTGCCTGCTAATGCGTCATTTTCCTTTTGCAAGCTCTTGAGCTCTTCGGAAATCGCCGTCACCTTAGCTACAACTTGTGCTGCCTGTGGTGCTTTTACAATCGCAGCGACTTCAGCAAGCGTATTTTCTGCATTTTTAAATGCTTCATAGGCTTTTTCCCCGGTCAATGCAATAATTCGACGCACGCCAGAGCCAATGCCTTCTTCTTTCACAATCTTAAATAAGCCGATTTCACTGGTTGTTTTCGTGTGTGTGCCCCCACAGAGCTCGACCGAATAATCCCCAATCACAACGACACGTACATTTTTTCCATATTTTTCACCAAAAAGTGCCGCAGCGCCCATTTCTTTCGCCTGTTCAACCGTCAAATCTGTCCGCGTCTCAACCGCAATATTTTCCCAGATTTTTTCGTTGACTTCCTGTTCAATCGCAACCAGTTCTTCTTTCGTAACCGGTGCAAAATGGGTAAAGTCAAAAAGCAGGAAATCCGTTTCATTCAGCGAGCCTGCTTGTAGGGCATGAGAGCCTACGATATTGTGCAAAGCAGCATGAAGCAAATGCGTCGCGGTATGATTTTTCACGACCTTATTACGACGTGATTCGTCAATTTCAAGCGTATAAGTATCGCCGACACGCAAGGTGGAGAGGATTTCGACCGTATGAAGATTTTGACCATGTGGTGCGTGCTGCACATCTACGACATTAGCCACCACTTTGCCTGCTGTATTTTTGATGACACCGTGGTCTGCGACTTGTCCGCCCATTTCGGCATAAAATGGTGTTTTGTCAAAGATAAGCTGTGCCGTACCTGTCACCGTTTCCTGCTTTTCATCGTCCTTTACGGCAACAAGAAGCTGACTCTGGCTATGATGCGTGTCGTACAAAAATTCTGATTCGACTTCAATAGATTGCAAGGTTTCATTTTGTGCCCCCATCGAGCCCCCTTTGACAACTGCCGCACGCGCACGTTCTTGCTGAGCTTTCATTTCTTTTTCAAAGCCTGCATGGTCAATCGTGAAACCTTCATCCTCAGCCAGTTCTTCAGTCAATTCGACAGGAAAGCCATAGGTATCGTAAAGACGGAAAATATCGCTTCCCGAGATTTCAGATTGACCCGTAGTTTTCAGCTCAGCCAGCTTGTCGTCCAACATTTTTTGACCTGCATCAATCGTCCGATTGAAGGTTTCCTCTTCGCGATTGACGATTTGCTTGATATAATCTGCTTTTTCAAGCACTTCAGGATAGTAAGATTGCATGATTTTGCCCACAACAGGTACAAGTTCACTCAGAAATTTATCTTGAATCCCTAATTTTTTACCGTGCATGACCGCACGACGAAGCAAGCGCCGCAAGACGTAACCACGTCCTTCATTTCCCGGTAGCGCCCCATCGCAAATCGCAAAAGATAAAGCACGAATATGGTCGGCAATGACCTTAAAGCTCATATTATCTTTGTCAGGGCTATAAGTTTTGCCTGACAATTTTTCAATTTCGCGAATAATCGGCAAGAATAAATCGGTATCAAAATTTGTCTTTCCGCCTTGAATGATGCAGACCATCCGCTCCAAGCCCATGCCCGTATCAATATTTTTCTGCGGCAATTCTTTATATTCTGAGCGTGGAATAGCGGGGTCAGCATTAAATTGGCTCAACACGATATTGTAAATCTCGATATAGCGGTCATTTTCGATGTCCTCTGCCAAAAGACGTAAGCCGATATGCTCAGGGTCATATTTTTCACCACGGTCAAAGAAAATTTCAGTATCTGGTCCGCTTGGTCCTGCTCCGATTTCCCAGAAATTATCCTCAATCGGCACGAGATGAGACGGGTCAACACCGACTTCCACCCAGCGGTTGAATGTCGCCTTGTCGTCAGGATAGTAAGTGATGTAAAGTTTATCGGCTGGAAATTCAAAATAGTCGCTCGAAGTCAGCATTTCCCAAGCAAAAGCGAGGGCTTCATTACGGAAATAATCGCCGATTGAAAAATTTCCCAGCATTTCAAACATGGTATGGTGACGCGCTGTTTTCCCGACATTTTCGATATCGTTCGTGCGAATAGCCTTTTGAGCATTTGTGATGCGTGGATTCTCAGGAACTACTGAGCCGTCAAAATATTTTTTAAGCGTTGCAACACCCGAATTTATCCAGAGCAAGGTCGGGTCATTAACAGGAACGAGCGATTGAGAAGGTTCGATTTTGTGGCCTTTTGAAGCAAAAAAATCGAGAAACATTTGCCGAACTTCAGCTGAAGTCATGGTTTTCATTTAAAAAATCTCCTTTTGTGAATATTTTCACTAAAATACAAAATAAAATCCTCCGTAAACAAAGGGGCGTAAAATCGCGGTACCACCCTTATTCACGATAGGATTACTATCATCTTATTTCGTTTGATAATGCAGTTTCTCTGCAGGATTAAGCACTTTTGACCTGCTGTTTCTCATCAGACCAGCTTTCTGTAAAGTCAAATTTATTTCAGCAGTGCGTGCTAATCCCCCGTCTCTAAGACGGCGGAATAACCAGCACTGTCTCCGCAGCTTCAGCGGGAGTTGAAACTCCCACTGAATAAGTCTCTGCTTCATTTCAGTAGTACGAAATGATAAGATTTAAATTTCGCCCAACTCCCTTTAAGGTCAGTTGTTTCATGTGATACTGTTCCACAAATTCAGTAGAGAATACTCCCTACCGAATAAAACTCTACTTCACTTTTTAATTTGATGAACTTGATGTTTGGGTAAATTGTTGGAACAAAGTAGAGAATGAACTTTCTTTAACAGTTACATTGTATTTCTTCAGATAAGATGCGATAACACCACTCACATAGGTTGTATCTTGTTCTTTTTGAGTTTTAATGATGTCTTGAAGTTTTGACTTATACTTGTTCATGTCTGTTCCTTTATCGGAAGTCTTGACCATTTCTACAATGTAATACGTCGTAGCGCCTGTTGATGAATCTGTAGATTCAATAACACTTGAAAATTCTCCATTTTTCAGATTCCAAGCAGCCGTCTGCACTTCTGCTGGTACCGTCGTTGATGTCGAATCAAATGTTGTTTTACTTGAAGCATTCGTTTTTTCAAAGCTAGCTTTGCCGGCAGCATCTTTTTTAGCAGCAGCTAAAGCCTTAGTAGCTGCGTCTTTAGAAGTTTCAGAAACGACATATGCCGTCACATCAGGATGATAAGTTGACCAAGCACTTTTCAGATTTGCTGTTGTATATTGTGTTTTAGCAATATCATTTTCAATCGCAGCTTGTTCTAAAAGCTGTGTTTTCAGATAGGGTTTGATATTTTGCTCTGTCAGACCTTGTTGCTGCAAAGCTGAATCAAATTGGCTGCCGTATTGCGATTTCAATTTATTATACTGGTCATTCACTTTTGTGTCTGTCGCAGCACTAGCAATATCTTTTTCTTTGGAAAAGATTTTATCAAACGTAATGTCTTGAAGCAAAGTTGTCGTTGGCAGATTCGGGAAAGTTTTTGCCTCATTATAAAGGTCAGAAACTTGAATCGTATCGCCTTTCATTGTGATAATGCTAGCACCTGTTGAACTGCTGCTTGAGCAGGCAGAAAGCGTTACAAGTGCAGCACCTGCAAGAGCTGTGGTAAGAACTAGTCCGAGTTTTTTATGTTTCAATTTTTTCTCCTTAAATCATCTGAAAAGTGTTTTGCGCTTTGAAATTCAGCTGCACTTTTCTTGTAATCATTTAACTTCTTGTAATTATATCACAAAACGTTGAATAAAACTTAATTTATGCAAAAAGTTAAAGTAATTACATCATCTGTAGTTTTTTCCTCCGCGGATGTTAGAATACAACCTGACACTAAAGCTATCAAGTCACTCTGTCCATCTTCGCTACGCTACATTGCTGAAGCAAAGCGGCTGACCCTACGGCAGTGTTTCGTAGTGTGCTGTTAAGCTTGCGAATAAAGAAGGCAAATCCTAGTGATAGTGCTACTCATCTCTTTAGGCGGTGGGATAAGCAAGCACTTACTGAGTTAAACGTGATTTTCAAAACCTTCTTACTGTTAAATCAATTTTCTGCTTTTTTTATCATCAAAAGTCCATCGCCAAGCGGCAAAATACTGGTTAAATACTTGGGATTATTCAAAACTTCATCAAAAAGTCGGCGCAGTCCGCGTTCAAGCGCACGTTGTGTTCGTTTAATTTCCATAATTGGTACAAGAATTTCCCCACCTTGAAAAATATCATCCATCAGGATAATCCCATTTCCGGCTAACAAGTCCAATGCCCGAGGTAAAAACTCAACGTATTTTGATTTCGCCGAATCCATAAAAATAATATCAAACGTCTCTGACAGTTCTATCAAATGCTCTGCGGCATCGCCCTCAAGTAGATGAACTTGATTTTTCTTATCAAACTTAGCAAAATTTTCCTTAGCCAGAGCAATCATCTCAGGGTTTCGGTCAACCGTTACGATTTGTGCCTCTGGTGCAGCTTGCGCCATAACCAAAGCCGAAAAACCAATCGCTGTACCAATTTCAAGAATTTTTTTAGGTTTTATCATCGAGAGTAAAAATTGAAAATAAACCACCGTTTCATGCGGAATGACTGGAATATTATTTTCTTGAGCAAATTGTAAAACATTTGTAATATCTCCTGAAAGCTGTGTTTGCTCCTCTCGCATAAAATCAACAAGTTCAGGCTTTACGACCGGACGATTCATCATCGGATTGCTGGTCTTTGTGTAGGTCGTCTGCTTATCTTTAGGCACGATGAACTCCCTTTTCTACCAATCTTTCGAGTTCTGTGAGCCTTCTTTCAAACAGGGCAAATGCAGACTCAAGATAATCTGTTTTTTCCATGTCAACACCCGCTTTAGCAATAACTGAAAGTGGATAATCCGAGCTTCCTGCCTTCAAATAATTCAAATAGTTCTCACAATCTTCTGATGTCCCATGAACAATTTTTTCAGCCAATGCACTTGCTGCAGCAAACCCCGTTGAATACTGAAAAACATAATAATTATAGTAAAAATGCGGAATTCGCGCCCACTCATATTGAATTTCGGGATTTTCTTCAGCTTCTAGCCCATAATATTTTTCGTTAAGTTTCGCATATAAATGATTCATGAATTCACTGGTCAACACCTCACCTCGTGCGTCTGCTAAATGAATTTCATGTTCAAACTCAGCAAACTGACTTTGTCGGTAAACTGTACCGCGAAAGCCATCAAGCCAATGATTGAGGAGAACAAATTTTTCCTTGTCATCCTTTGCCTCATTAAGCAAGCTTTCTGTCAAAATATTTTCATTGGTCGTTGAAGCAATTTCTGCTAGAAAAATCGGATAATCACCATAAACATAAGGCTGATTTTCACGCGTGAATGTGCTGTGCATACTGTGTCCCATTTCGTGAACAAGTGTAAAGAGGTCATCTAGTGTGCCTTGCCAGTTGAGCAGCATAAAAGCATTTGTATCGTAAGAACCTCCCGAATAAGCTCCAGAACGCTTGCCAACATTTTCTTCAACATCAATCCAGCGTTCATCAAACGCACGCTTTACCCGCTTCACATAATCTTCGCCAAAAACGGCCAATACTTCTTGGGCTTTTTTCACTCCATTTTCATAATTGAATTTGTAATCAAGATTAGA
>JAJXWC010000007.1:0-8402 GCA_021781855.1 Bacillota bacterium
ATTTTGACGGATGAATTGCACCCTTATTTGTAAACTTCAAATTAGTAGTTTGAGCGTGGAAATCGAATCTTGCCACTCGACTAGGGCGTGTTGAGCGTTGTGTCAACACACCCTAATAGTACGGCGAGGATAAATTTTAGCGAATTTTTGAAAGTTAGCCAGTCTTAGCAGTAGATACTGCAAGATGAAAATTAAAATGGGAATTAATTTCCCGTTTTTCTCTTATGAGAATGTAAGCGCATTAAAATAAAAAAGCTATCTACTTCGCAGTCCCCAGTTTCATTCCCGAGGTTTTTAGTATTTTAGAGCGAATGGGATGCTCGTAGTCTGGACAGCAAAACGAGTCAGGCTGATAGATTTAAAAGAAAGGAGAAGAAATGAGCGAAATCAGACAGATTATTCAGCACCACTGGGCGCTGTCAGAGACAATCACACCCGCTTATGGTGCGATTGTGATGGGGTCTGGTATTGTGGCCAGCGGACTTTATCTGAATGGAAAAATTGTGTTATCATTGATTGTGCTTGTATTTGCCTGCATTGCGTGGGTAACACTTGCCAGTTTGTTTTGTTATCGTTGGATAAAACAGCGAGAAAGAATTAAGCATGAAGCAATAAATCCTCCTGCACTGACGGGCGTTGCAGGAACGGCAGTTTTAGGAACAAATTTTGTTAATTATAAGTGGTTGCCAGTGGGGATTTTTCTACTTATTTTGGCTCTTCTACTCTGGCTTTATGTTTTACCCAAAGTTTTGAAAAATTTAAAAAGACGGACGGTTGGCGTTTCTTTTTTGTTGACAGTATCCACTGAAGCTTTGGCTAATTTATTTGCAGCACTTTATATCGCATTGAGAATAGAAGTTTTGCTTTATTTTTCAATCTTGCTTTTTGTGTTAGGATTGATTTTTTATGTGCGCGTGATTATTCATTTCGACTTTCATGAAATTTTTCATGGACATGGAGACCACTGGGTTATTGGTGGCGCTTTAGCGATTTCGAGTTTGACGATTGGGAAAATTACATTGGCTATTTCGCAGACTGTCAATTTTTCAAGCGCACTTGAATTTTTTAAAATTTTTGCCGTATTCATGTGGGCTATCACGATGTTTTGGCTGCCGATTTTGCTCTTTGCGGAAATTTGGAATATTCGAATTGAGTATGACATTCGCCGTTGGTCAACGGTTTTTCCACTCGGAATGTATGCCGCGAGTTCATTTTCAGTCGGCAAAGATGTACTTAATGTTCCGATGATTCTTCAGTTCGCGCATTATTGGGTTTACGTTGGACTTTTTGCTTGGTGTGTTGGTATGATTGTAATGCTTAAGCATGACTGGTTGATTTTATACGAAGGTTAGTATTTTAGGCTGAATTCAGCATCAGTTGTGTAAACTTTAAGTAAGGATGAGTATAATAGACTTATTCCAATGAAGCAATAGCTTGGTGTGGGGGACACATTGCCAAGCATGCGACGTTTTTTTCATAAAGTTTACTCCTAAACAAAAATGGCGGCTGGTTACCGCTATTTTTGTTTGCTACCAAAAATAATTATGCAAAAAAGCAATTTGACAGTTTGGTCAAATTGCTTTTAGTCACCTACTCGTCCAACTGTTGAGCAGGTAAGTAATAAGGTCGTTTTAAGTAGTAGAGGTAAGATTTTGCTCTAAATTTGGCAGAGCCTTTATTCTACTGAAAAAAGATAAGGATAAACGGGCTGTTTACCGTCATGAATTTCGATTTCAAGTTCAGGATATTTCTTTTCAAGCTCTTTAGCAAGTTTTTCAGCATCTTTTCGCTTGCCGTCAGCTCCGACATAAATCGCTGCAATCTCGCTGTCTTCATCAATCATCTTGTCAAAAACGGCCAAAATCGCATCATACTGGCGTTTCATAGAAACAACGATTTTTCCATTGAGCATACCGAGTGTATCACGCTTGTGAATCTCAATCCCATCAACATTCGTGTCGCGAATAGCGCTTGTAACAGAACCTGATTTGACATCAACAAGGCTTTCGGTCATCGCTTCTTTGTTTTCTTCGATTGATTTCGTTGGGTCAAATGATAATAATGCCGTAAATCCTTGTGGAACCGTTGAAGACTCAACCACTTCAACAGGAATTTCAGCTACTTCAGCGGCTGATTTTGCTGCCATGAAGATGTTTTTGTTGTTGGGCAAAATGATGACTTTATCTGCATTGACCGCTTCAATCGCTTTAACGATGTCCTCTGTTGATGGATTCATCGTTTGGCCGCCAGAAACAACGTAGTTGACACCCATTTCTTTGAAAATATCAGCCAGGCCATCACCTGCTGCAATCGCAATCAGTCCCCAGTCTTTTTTAGAAGCAGTCGTTGTGATGTTTGATTTTGCTTCTTTTTCTTTGACGCCTTCATTTTGCAGGCGCATATTATCTACTTTAACCTTAATCAAACGTCCAAATTTCAGGCCTTCTTGAATCACGAGTCCAGGGTCTTCTGTGTGAACATGGAGTTTGATAATTTCATCATCATCAACTAAGACCGTTGAATTTCCCAGTCCTTCAAGAAAAACCTGAAATTCATCGTGACTGTATTTGCCTTGAACGGTTGGGCCTTTGCCGATTTCAACCATGATTTCAGTACAATAACCGTATTTAATGTCAGCAGTTGACGCATTTCCGACACCAAGACTTTCGTGTTCAACATTGACCATGCGGTCCATCGCACCTAGTTCGGCTGTTGGTGTTTCGGGAATAAACTCGCCGTTGAGCGCCATCATGAAGCCTTCATAAATGTAAACCAGTCCCTGTCCACCAGAGTCAACAACGCCAACTTCTTTTAGCACGGGCAGCATTTCGGGGGTCATTGCGAGTGCTTTTTTCGCACCATCAAGTGCTGCCGCCATGATTTCGACGACATCATCGGTTTCGTCCGTTTTACGATTTGCCATTTCGGCAGCACCACGAGAAACGGTCAAAATTGTCCCTTCGACAGGCTTCATCACAGCTTTATACGCAACTTCGACACCGCTTTGAAGTGCCGCAGCCAAATGAATCCCGTCAAGTTCGTCGTAATCTTTTGCATATTGTCCAAAACCGCGGAAAAGTTGTGAAAGAATAACGCCGGAATTGCCACGAGCTCCCATCAGCAGCCCTTTTGAAAGGATTTGCGCAACAGCACCTACAGTGTCTGCTGATTTTTCAGCGACCTCTTTTGCACCATTGGTAATGGTCATCCCCATATTTGTTCCAGTATCGCCATCTGGCACAGGAAAAACGTTGAGCGAATTCACATATTCAGCCTGAGCGTTCAAACGACTGGCTGCCGCTTGAACCATTTCTTTGAATTTACTTGCGTTGATATTAGCCACTTAATCTTCAACCACCTTCACATTTTGTACATATACGTTGATTTTTGCGAGCGAAATACCGAGCTGATTTTCCAGATTGAAACGCACGCGTTCTTGGATATTTTTTGCGACTTCGCTGATTTTTACGCCGTAAGAAATTACGACATAAACGTCAATTGAAGTTTCATTATTCGTTGTTGTGACTACCACGCCTTTTGAATAGTTTTCTTGGCGCAAAATATTGCGGAAATTATCTTTTACCGCATTTTTACTCGTCATGCCGACCACACCAAAAATTTCAGTTGTAGAAGCGCCGACAACTGTTGCAATAACTTCTGCAGCCAGTTCAACGTTACCATGCGGAGTGCTAATTGTAACCGTCATTTTCATACTCGTGCCTTTTGACAAAATAATCAAAAGGGCACTTTCCTCCATATTATTTATAATATCATTTCTTATTTTAACATATTTTTGTGAAATAAAACAGCCTCAGCGGCTGTTTGGAACGAATTTAGGAATGGAGTTTTTTATTGAGTTGTTTGATTTGGTGACGGTAGTAGAACCACATAACAAGCCAAATCAGCACATAGCTAAAAAGAATAGTTTCTAGCGGTGAAAAATATATTGTTTTCAGTTGCGAAGCAGGAATCGAACGATAGAATTGAAGAATTTGCTGATAGGGCCAGCCCAAAGGGAAATTTGACAAAACTGTCAAAAAATAAAAAATAAACAAACTGGATAGAAAATGAATGATATTCGCTTTTTTTAATCCGAATTGCTGATTTTTGAACAATCGCACCGCGGTCAAAAAGAAAATTCCGACTGCCGCATAGGTCAAAAGTGCAAGAAGCTCCGTGTAGGCAGGAACAACACCATCAACTGTAAGATAAGGTGCCAAAGTGGTTAATTCGAATGTACCGCTTCCAAAGAAAAGTGCATTCAGTACACTCAAGAAAGTGAAAATCGCAATGCTGATTGCAGCTGCATTTGCCCAACTTTTTAAATTTTTCATAAACCAAAATACCTCTTAATCTCTCTAAGATAGCCACGGCTTGAGTAAGTATGACTTCCATTTTTGAAATAAATTTTGATTTTTCCACCAAAAGTAAATTCAAAGTGCGAAATTTTATTTGCATTGACAATTTCTGAATTTGAAATTCGTAAGAAATCGGTGGATAACCGACTTGACAACTCTGTCAAAGTTTGCGGCAAAATAAATTCTTGCTTATCATCAAGCAGTACGTAAACGTGCTTGTTCGCGGCATAAATTGTTGTTATTTTAGCAAAATCAAGAATGATTTTTTGTTCATTTTTCGTCGCAATCAGCTTGAAGTCAAAATTTTGCAGTTGTGTGATGATTTTGGAAAGCTCGGGAGTTAAGTTGCGCAAAGTGAAATCCCCCAAATCTTCTGATAGAGTTTTATCAATATTAATTGTGATTTTCATACTCTTATTGTACCAGATTGTATCAAAATGGTTTTCCCCTCTCTAAAGCTCACTAAGCACCTGATGACAAGCCAGGTTTGTCTTACGCTCGTACAGCCTTCATTTGATAAGTCTATTCTCTCAAAATTTATACTAGAAAAATAGACATTCCTGACCTTTTGACATTTTGGGCAGATGCTTTGGCGAATTTGACGGATAAAAAAGATTTGACAAATTTGTCAAATCTTTTTATAGTCTAGCAGAGTATTCTATTCATTTTTTCAGTTTGAAAAATAAAACGGAACAAGCTAGAAAAAGAGTTCCAGTGATAACAGTTGTCCCATCATTGGTTTCCCCAGTTTTAGGCAAAGTTGCATCTGTAGTTTCGTCTTTTAGTGGAGCAGATTGTACAGAGAGTTCAGGAGCTTGAGCGGCAACTTTCGTAGTTGTTGGCTTAACTGAAGGTTGAGCAACGGGTGGAGGCGTTATATTGGTAACTGTGGTCGATGATTTTACAGATTGTTTTGAAGTCGTGGGAACAGCCTTCCAAATCGCATAAAGTGTCAAGTTATCGGTCACAGGAGTTCCGAAAGAATACAAACTAGTTCCAGCTGCATTCGTCGCCCAACCAACAAAGGTAAAACCTGATTTGGTTGGAGGAGCAGGTGTGACTGCTAGTTTTTGATTAATAACGGTTTGTGAAACGGTCGCGCTACCGCCTTGTGAATCAAAGTTTACCGTCCACGAAAGTGGTGTCCAACCTGCATAAATTGTTGCATTTGCTGTAAGCGGCTGACTGAAATCAAAAGGAGTAGTCAAATTAGCATCTGTGTACCAACCTGTAAAACTGAAACCGGCTAATGTTGGGGCAGTTACCTGTTTTACCAAAGGAAGAGTTGAATCTGTTGTTTGCGGAGGAACCGTTGAACCTCCTTGAGTATCAAAGGTCGCAATATAAGGCGGAATCGTGAATGACCAAGACCAGATGATATCACCAGAGACATTTTGAGCGGTACTTTCTGGTGTTTGACCTAGAACAGTCGCAAAAACGTTCGTTGTCTGACCAGGTTGCAAAGTAAACGAGGTCAAAGACGAAGTAGCTTGCCCATAAGTCCATAGCCATTGGTCAACTTCCGTTGAAAGAGAGCCAGAGAGCGTACCACCTTGATAGCTAAAAGTGATTGGGAAAGCAGTATCGTTTCTGATTTGATAATTTTGTGCATAATAAACACCAGGTACAAGGGGTGGAAGACCACCATCTGCACCGACATCATAAGCAAGTGTACTATTTGTAATTCCAGACGAGGAATAATTAGGGTCAGGCGTTCCAGCAATATTTCCGTTATCATAGACATTGATATCGTAAGTCATTGAGCCATTTGAAACGGCAGTAATATCAAATACTCCAATACTTGAATCAGGTGGATAACCATCAGCTGGATTGATTTGCGTAGGGTCTAAATAATTGAAAAAAATACCGCTTCCTGTTACGGCGGTTGTCGCTGTAACTTTGCTTACAAGCGGACAAATCAAGATAATCAGAGCAAAAAACGCAAAAAGACGTTTAAGTGGATTTTGTTTAATCCATTTTTTAATGAGTGTTGGTTTCATTTTAAGACATGAATACCCTTTCAATAAGTTGTACTTTAATTATACTCCGCTTAAATGACCCTTAAAAATGATATGCAAGCATAGCCTGCAAAAGTCTAATAAAAAATAATTCGACAAAAAAAGACCACTAAATATTTCCAACCCAATTTTTTGCGCTAATATATGAAATGGAACTTAGGCAATCAATTATCGTAAAAAATTGTTAAAAAGGTTGAGATGTATTTTTATACATCTCAACCTTTTTGTTTAACCTAGCAAGTGCGTGCTATCTAAATGTTTCGGAAGTAATCACTTCGACATTTTTCAGCGACCGCACTGTAGAAAGTCAGGTTATTTTTTTCGGTATCACAAAATATTTACCATTAATTTTTTCAATCTGAACAGACTGCTGGTAAAATTCTGTCAGCAGTGACTCGGATAAAAGTTCAATTTTTTCACCTGCGGCACAAATTTTCCCCTCCCGCAACAGCAGAAGTTTGTCAAAATCTTCTGTGATTTCGTCAGGGTGATGCGTGATATAAATTAACGTCGGTGCCTGCGGCATCTGGGAAATATCGTGAAGTCGTGCCAACAGCTTTTCTTTAGCAAATAAGTCTAGCCCGTTCGTTGCTTCATCCAAAATCAAAATTTTCGGTTGTAAAATTAAACTTCGCGCAATCAGCAATAATTGTTTTTCGCCTTGCGACAAACTGCCATAAATTCTTCCGATTAAATCTCCCGCACCAACGCGCTGCATCAATTCGCGCGCTTCGTCTAATTCTTCATCTGTAAATGGTTTGTAAAGCATACTTGAATTAAATTTTCCCGTATAAACCAAATTTTCCGCATGAATCTGACCTGAAAATCGCTCTGCGATGAAAGAACCCACGACACTAATCTGTTGTCGCAAAGGTGGGATTTCTCCTTTACCGAATTCGACACCTAATACAGAAAGTTCGCCCGAAGTTTTCCAGTTTTCTGCCAGAATCAGCTTAATTAAACTTGATTTTCCCGAACCATTTAAGCCCAGAATTGCCCAATTTTCACCAGCTTGTACTTGCCAGTCAATCGCCTGTAAAATCATTTTTTTACCACGAACAAAGCTTACATTTTTCATCGAAATAATCATAATTTACCTCAAATATTCTAAATATTAGGACTATTATACACCAATCCAGATGAAAAAGAGCAAAAAAAAACGGCAAATGCCGTCTCAATCAAACACGTTCTACGCCAGCAGGCAGTTTTTTCAATACTTTAGCAGCAGCCCAAACAGTTTTGATTTCACCATTTTCTACGATTTTAACTTTTTGCAGATTTGGTTTAACAACGCGCTTTGTTTGGTTCATTGCGTGTGAACGGTTATTACTAGAAACAGTCTTACGACCTGAGAAATAACATACTTTTGACATGATTTTGACCCTCCCATTAGATTCTTATGCCTCGAAAGATAACATACTTGTTGATTATAACATTTTTTCCAGAAAAAAATCAAGTTTTTTTTGTTTTTCGCTGAATTTTTTTGTGAAATTTGATAAAATAGGTCTTATGGAAAATTTAATTGAAGCCCTTACCGCAAAAAACAGCGAATATATTCACTCTGTTACCAAACAACTCATGCTTGCAGGAAAAACTGACGAGGAAGTCAAAACAATTTTAAACGAAATTCTTCCGAAAATCATTGAAGCACAAAAAAACGGTGTACTTGCCCGGAAGCTACTCGGTAGCCCCACAGAATTTGTCGAAAAATATGCACCGCAAAAAACGCAGGCAAAAGGCGCTGCCTCTGCAAATGACAATGACAAGCCTGTTCTCATGTGGTTAGATACAGCCCTGCTTTTCTTCGGCTTCATTGCGCTAGTTAGTGGTGTTCTCAGTATTTTTGACCCTAAAAGTCAGATTTACGGCTTGACTTTAATGGTTATTATGGCGGCACTTGGTTCACTTGTTCTCTATCTATTCTATCGTTTTTACTATGCACAAGAACCTGGAAAACGACGTTGGACAGTGAAAAGGATTTTAATTTCAGTTGGTGTGGTTATTGCGTGGGCAGTTTTGTCAAGTA
>JAJXWC010000007.1:8412-29261 GCA_021781855.1 Bacillota bacterium
AATGGTTATGTAACAGCGGTAATTGGTGCTATTGCACTTGGTGCAAAATTCCTCCTCAAACGAAAATTCCACATTCGTTCGGCTTTTGCCCCAATCCCCAATCAAAAATAATAACGAACAGCCCCAAGGCTGTTTTTTTGTTTGCAGAACGTTATCAGAATTTTCAAAAAAGTGATACCCTAGAATTAAGGAATAATTTTAAGCTAGTAGTGTTTGCCAATTTCGGCACCTCTGCGGTAATGGGATATAACGAAGCGAACTGGGAACATGATATCGCAGATATAGCATCAGTAGGGGAGGAAGTATCCCATTAATGAAGTAATCATTTAATAGGGAGGGAACATGAGTTTTTACAGAAAAATATTGATTTTTATATTAACAAGTCTAAGCCTAGCGGGAGTCTTTGCCAGCGTTCAGGCTCGAAAAGCACCAGAGCAGCTGCCGAAAAGTTCAACAGTCGAAAAAACACAGGTCTCTCAAACAAAGCCGACAACGCCATCAGAAAGCACCTCTTCAAGTTCGAAAGTCAAGGCAAATGAGCGTACAACGCAAATAAAACCAGAGCCTTCTTCGACAACAGCTCTGAGCATCGACCAATTTAATGATTTAGCAGCTCAACAGCTTGCACAGCTTATTCTCGCAGAAAATGCTGCAGCCAATCAAGGAAAAGCAAATCTAGTAATTGATAATGCAGCTAAAGACGTCGCTCTAGCTAAAACAGAGTGTGAATATACCCAACAAGAGCAGAAAATGATTCACAACTTCATCCCCGCACCTGGAGGGCAAAATATTGCAGGTGGGACTTATTCGACTGAAATCACAGCAGCAGGAGCTCAAACACTCGCTGAACGACTATTTGAAGGCTATGCTGCCGAAAAAACAGGTTATGATTATTTACTTGCGGCAGGTTTTACTCCTGAACAAATTGTCAATGAAGGGGCGCAGGTGACAGTTGCAGGAGTAACTTATAGTGCCAAAGGAATGGCTGGAACAGGTTTCGAAACTTCAAGTCAAGGCGGTGTTGTATCACATTACGCTGAGATTGCCAATCAAGTTCCCAGTCATAGAGCAACAAAATTTTCTGTTGCCGTTATTTATAATCCCCAAAATCAATTTGTGAGTACAGCCGCTGACTTTTTCTGCGGTAACGTACAATATGTTTATCAAATGAATAGTCAAGGACAGATGGGATATGTTGCTTTTTGATTTAAATATGACAGTTCGCTTTCGAACTTTGTTTCGATAAATTTACTTTTTGGTAAAATTCTCCTAAAAATACGATTAAGTATTTACAAAAAGCGTTTTCTTTAGTAAAATTAACTTAACAAAAGTAAATAAGGAGAAACTTGATGAAAAAAGTAGCACTTTCATTTGTAGCAGCGGCAGCTTTAGTTGGAGTAGGGATTGTCGCAGCGCCTCATGCTCATGCAGCAGCAATCTCGGGTGTAAATACTTCTGGTATTTATATGTATCGTCTTTACAACCCGAATAGCGGAGAACACTTCTATACAGCTAGTGTAGCAGAAGAACAAAATCTTGTAAGAGTTGGATGGACTTACGAAGGAGTGGGTTGGATTGCGCCAAAATCTGGTGCACCTGTTTATCGTCTTTACAATCCAAATAGCGGAGAGCATTTTTACACAACAAGTTCGTTCGAAAGAGACAGCCTTGTAAAATCAGGTTGGAAATACGAAGGAATCAGTTGGTATTCTGGAGGGAAAGTTCCACTTTATCGTGCCTATAATCCGCACGTTACCGTCGGTGCGCACAACTACACAACAAGTTCATATGAACAATCTTCTTTAGTGAAAATAGGTTGGAGAAATGAAGGAATAGCATGGTACGGTGTAGGCGGCGGTATTGGAGCGGCTAAAGGAAGTAACTATGTCGGCTTTGTAAAAGATGGCAATCAGAATATTGTGGGCGAACGTTTGTTCACAACTTTGAATGAAGCAATGAACTGGGCAAAAACGTGGGGAGCGGCCAATATTACAACGGCGAACGGCTATGCAGAAGCTGACCAGTTGAACTAAATCAGAATTTTTAATAAAACACGATTTGATAAAAATAGTCAAATCGTGTTTTTTGTGATTTACATGTATCAAATTTTTAAAAAATAATACGAAAAAAACGTATAAATAATTGACAAAATAGCCGGGGGGGGGGTATAATAGCATTGTAGAGCGATTTGAAACGCTCTCGAAAGGAAAAACGCAAATGAAAAATATCAGACTAATCAGAACAGCAATAGCTGGCGCAACAACACTAAGTGTTCTTGGTATCGCAAGCGCAAGTCTTGCAGCCACCAGTGTTCCTTTGTACCGGATTTATGACGCCAATAATGGTGCGCATGCTTACACAGAAAGTGCTTTTGAAAAAAACAGTGATGTTAAAGCAGGCTGGACGGACCAGGGCGTAGCATGGTATGCTCCTACAAGCGGCGGTGCAGCAGTTTATCGAGTATATAATCCAAATAGCGGCGAACATTTTTATACAGAAAGTCTTTCAGAGAAAAACAGTCTGGTCAAAGTCGGTTGGCATTATGAAGGTGTTTCCTTCAGAGCAGCAACGAGCGGTACACCAATTTATCGTCTGTACAATGCAAAAGTGACGGCGGGCTCACATTTTTGGACGCAAAGTTTGGCAGAAAAGAACGCGTTTGTAAAAGCAGGCTGGAAATATGAGGGAATTGCTTGGTATGGGGTAAAAACCACTGCTTCAACGACCAATCCACCAGCAACTTCTGGAGCTAAGACATTAACTGTTCCTTCAAATGTCGGCTATAAAGCTTTTACTGCAGGTAAAGACATTGCTGCGGGAACTTATGTTGTGACCGTTCCTTCGGGAACAAGTGCAGCGATGCTGAGTTCAGAATTTTATGCTTGGAACGGTTTCTCTGTCTTGATGTCTAATCCTGCAACTGTTACTGCCTATGGTTCGCGTGTATCATCTTATCGGGTTGTTTTACTTTCGGGTAATACATTTGATTTGGACGAAACGGCAACCTTTACACCTTCGGGCAGCTTGGGAAATAAAACATCCGGAACTTTCAATGCTGGTGTATATAAAGCAGGAACAGATATCAAACCGGGGACGTATACAGTTACAGCAGCTTCAGGCTATGGCGATGTCTATGTGAATTACAATGAACAGGATACAAGCATCACCGCATCAACATTAGACCCATATATCAAAGCAAAAACAGCAACAATAACACTTGCTGCAGGAGATTATTTCACAACAGAACTGCAAAGCGTCACGCTTAAAGCAAAATAATGAAGTGGAGACTTATTTAGCGGGCAACTCTTGTTGAGTAATATCTAGGTGAGAGCACAGCTATTGTCTTTCGTAATGCGAATCGAAGATAGCGCTAAGATAAACCATAAAAGGCACTGGATTTTTCGGTGTCTTTTTGAGTATGATGAGGCAGAGACATCAAACGGCTTGTGAAAAGAAATCGAATTTATGCTATAATAAATCTGATTATAATAATGTATGGAGGTTCCTAATGAAAGGGATTATCTTAGCTGGCGGTTCTGGAACGCGCCTTTACCCATTGACTCGTGCAGCGAGCAAACAACTGATGCCTGTTTATGACAAGCCAATGATTTATTATCCATTGTCAACCTTGATGCTGGCAGGAATCAAAGATATTTTGATTATTTCGACACCAACTGATACACCACGTTTTCAAGAACTCTTGCAAGACGGTTCTGAGTTTGGAATTAACTTGCAGTATGCGGTACAACCTTCTCCAGGTGGTTTGGCGCAAGCTTTTATTATTGGCGAAGAATTCATTGGTGATGATTCTGTTGCACTGATTTTGGGCGATAATATTTATCATGGCCCTGGAATGTCGAAAATGCTTCAAGGAGCAGCAGCTAAGGAAAAAGGAGCAACTGTTTTTGGCTATCATGTTTCTGACCCAGAACGTTTTGGTGTTGTCGAATTTGATAAAGAGATGAATGCTATTTCTATTGAAGAAAAGCCAGAACATCCAAAATCAAATTATGCCGTAACCGGCCTGTATTTCTACGATAATGACGTGGTTGAAATCGCCAAAAATATCAAACCATCTCCACGTGGTGAACTGGAAATCACAGATGTCAATAGGGCTTATCTCGAGCGCGGTGACTTGAGTGTCGAACTCATGGGACGTGGCTTTGCGTGGCTTGATACAGGCACACACGAGTCACTTCTTGAAGCAGCACAATATATTGAAACTGTCCAACGAATGCAAAACGTGCAAGTGGCAAATCTTGAAGAAATTGCTTGGCGCATGGGCTACATCACGGCCGATGAAGTGCGTGAACTGGCACAACCGCTGAAGAAAAATGAATATGGACAATATCTGTTGAGATTGGTTGGAAAAGAATAAATGGGTCTCCCATTAGTTTTTAAGACCATTATTTTTAATACTGGCACTTGAAATCGTTATGTTTGGTTCTCTGATGCTAGCAAAAATAAATGACAGTATAATATAATATCCAATCACGAAATAAGCTTTTTGAGCAAATAATTCACGAATGGAAAACTAGAAAATGACACAAGATAATTGTTTTGAAAAAAGCTCATGGCAAAATGAAGTCATTTTTCCTGATGCGCTGACTCTTGAAGTAAGCCAATCTTACAATTTTCCAATAGAAACAGTTTATACTGCTTTGCTTGCTTCAGGTGTCATTGCAGCGTTTGATGTAAGCAAAGGCGAGCTGTGTGTAGGAAACAAGTGGTATGATTCGATAGTCAGCCCCGACGGGAACTTGTGTGAGTTTTTTGGCGAATACCTTGAAATTACACCACCAACAAAGATTTCTCAGACTTGGCATTTCGCCGGTTGGTCAGGTGTAGAAGCTGTTTTGGATACTGAACTTCAGACAATGAATGAACAGACCACACGTTTGAGCTTTCGCTACACGTTTCGTACAGAAGAAGGGCGCGCTCATATGATACGCACAGATGGCATTGAGGATGATTTGAATAAAATTGCAAACTATCTTGAAAAAATAGAAAAGGATAACTCATGACCCCACAATTTTTTGAAAAAAAACTTGCAGCGCACAAGATTGAACAAATCCCTGGTATGCTGCAGTTTGATATTCCAGTCCACGGTGACAATCGCGGCTGGTTCAAGGAAAATTTCCAAAAAGAAAAAATGCTGCCGCTGGGCTTTCCCGACAGCTTTTTTGCCGAAGGAAAGCTGCAAAATAATGTCAGCTTTTCCCGCAAAAATGTCCTACGTGGGCTTCACGCAGAGCCTTGGGACAAATACATCTCCGTCGCTGACGGTGGGCGCGTGCTCGGCTCTTGGGTCGATTTGCGTGAAGGCGAAACTTTTGGGAATGTCTATCAGACTGTGATTGATGCTTCGGTTGGTATGTTTGTCCCTCGTGGCGTTGCCAACGGCTTCCAAGTGTTGTCTGACACGGTGTCTTACAGCTATCTCGTCAATGATTATTGGGCGCTGGAGCTCAAACCTAAGTATGCTTTTGTGAATTATGCCGACCCTGCGCTGAATATCCAGTGGGAAAATTTGGACGAAGCTGAGGTTTCTGAGGCGGATAAGAATCATCCGTATTTGAAGGATGTTGTGGCGCTGAAAGCTGATAAGTTGAGATAATAATTTTTATTGGTTCTGATAAGGAATTTGAAAATGGCACACACAAAAACTAAAAAGCAAAATAGCAAAAAACTTAACTTTCATGATAAAGATAATTGGGTTGCTTTGTTGATATGGTTGGTAGTAACAGTGATAGGCGTATTTCAGACGGCAACTGGCAATGGTGGGAAATTTAATCCTGAGCTTTTACAGAAAAAAGGATATTGGGCATGGTTTATAGCACCTAGTCACTTGATTTTTATCGGAATATGGCTGATTATTATGCTGGGGATTTTAATTTCTTTTCTTCGACCTATCAAGAAAAATTATCAAATAGATAAAGGGAAAACAAAAAATGACTGAATACAAAAACATCGTCGTCACTGGCGGCGCGGGCTTCATTGGCTCAAACTTCGTGCACTATGTGTACAACAATCATCCAGATGTGCATATTACGGTGCTGGATAAGTTGACTTATGCGGGCAATGTGCACAATATTGATATGCTCTTTGAGAGTGGACGCGTGGAACTTGTGGTTGGCGATATTGCAGACCCTGAGATTGTGGACAAGGTGGCGAGTAAGGCGGATGCGATTGTGCATTATGCAGCAGAAAGCCACAATGATAACAGTTTGAAGTCGCAGGACGAGTTCATCCAGACCAATTTTATCGGGACTTACACGCTGATTCAGGCGGCACGCAAGTACGATATTCGCTTCCACCATGTCAGCACGGACGAGGTTTATGGCGATTTGCCTTATCGTGAGGACTTGCCAGGGCACGGCGAGGGTGTGGGCGAGAAATTTACCGACCATACACCTTATAATCCTAGCTCGCCTTACAGCTCAACCAAAGCGGCTTCTGACTTGATTGTGCGAGCTTGGGTGCGTTCGTTCGGTTTGAAAGCTACGATTTCCAACTGTTCAAACAATTATGGACCTTACCAACATATTGAAAAATTTATCCCACGTCAAATCACAAATATTTTGTCAGGGATTAAGCCGAAACTTTATGGCGACGGCAAAAATGTGCGTGACTGGATTCACACAGAAGACCACAGCTCTGGTGTTTGGACGATTTTGACCAAGGGACGCATTGGTGAGACCTACCTTATCGGCGCTGACGGTGAGAAAAATAATAAAGAAGTCCTCGAAGATATCCTGATGCGTATGGGCAAGGATAAAAATGATTACGACCGTGTGACAGACCGTGCGGGACACGACTTGCGTTATGCGATTGACAATACCAAACTTCGCACTGAGCTAGGTTGGGCACCAAAGCACACCGACTTTGAAAGTGGCTTGCAGGCGACCATCGACTGGTATCGCGAAAATGAAGAGTGGTGGAAAGCTGAAAAAGCCGCAGTTGAAGCTAAGTATGCGGAGACACAGAAGGTGTTGTGAGGATAAAAAAAGCCTGTCAAGTTTGAAAGGAGATGCTAATGAAAGAGAAAAAAGCATGGTTTGCTCCACGGTGGAAAGGATTTTTTGGTCCTATCCCACAAACTTGGCAAGGTTGGTTGCTCACGATTGGCATTGCGCTGATTATCGTTGGGAGTATAGTTATTCAAGGATTAGTAGGACAAGTATCTTGGCTGTTTGTCGTGCCTTTCTCGCTTTTTGTTTTACTCATTTTGGGACTTTTAGTACTTGCATATTTGTCAATGAAAGAAAAATAGCTGTCAGCGCTGGTTATCTTTGTGCTAGCTATACTCTTTTATTTCATTGAACTCATTAAGATGAGGAGGAGAAATGGAAATTTCAGATACAGGTCCTTTTTATCATGGAACACGAGTGGGTTTGCTTAAAGGCGACCTACTGAGTGCAGGTTTCAGGTCAAATTACCAAGCTGATGTTATCATGAACCATATTTATTTTACTGCCTTACTCAAAATCGCCGGCGGTGCGGCCGAAATGGCAAATGGCACAGGTGAACCACGAGTTTACATTGTTGAGCCAACAGGCGGCTTTGAAAATGACCCGAATGTTACCGACAAAAAATTTCCCGGCAATCCGACTCGTTCTTACCGCAGTCGATTTCCACTCAAAATCATCGGCGAAATTACCAACTGGGAACGGCGAACGGAGGGAGAAATCTTAGCACGACGGGCACAGCTCGCAAAAATTTCTAAAAATGAAATTATCAACTAAAGGTAATGAAAAGTCAAACTCTATTGGTATCCCCTCTTTGACATTGGTAAGTACGCACCGAATGGCAAAATGAAAAGTAACATTAGCTACCATCTACCGAGCAATATTGGAACTTTTGGGAGCTTTATCCAAGCCTGTCTGACGCAGAAAAAGCTCAGTTTTTGAAAATCAGAAAGCCGTCGAATAAGACTTTGCGGATTTTGAGCTTTGTCGGCTTGGTTTCCAATGATGTGATGGCTTTTGTACGGGGGAATGATGTATTGAGTAAACATTTACAAAAAAATAAAGAGAAAAAATGGAAAAAATATGACTTTTAAGCTTGGGCAACTGCATCATTTTGGGAGAAATAAAGAAATATGGACGAAGACAACTCTCTTTACTTTCTTGTTTGTTTTATTTTCGTTGGTTTTCTTCTTTTTAAATCCGCCATTGCAAACGCCAGATGAACCGCAGCATTTTATTAAAGCCTATGCACTTTCAGAAGGAAAGATTTTTCCAATTCAAAGCCCAGAAACTAATTCGTCAGGAAAATGGAACAGCTATGGGTTTATGCTTGAGGCAAGTGTTAATCGGTTTGTTGGTGTCCAACCAGGAAAAGAATATCAACCATTACCGGCTGACAAGGCGAAGAAAATAGTTTTTACCGGCACTGCTGGGATTACAAATTATTTTGTTCTAAACTATATTCCTCAGGCGATTGGCATAGCGGCAGGACGCGTTTTTGGAGCTTCTATGCTTACTCAATACTATTTAGCGAGATTTCTTAATCTTATTTGCTATCTTTTTATTATTTTTGTAGCCATTCGATTATTTGCTTTTTCAAAATTAGGATTCGGTGTGCTTGCTCTTAATCCGGTGGCGATATTTCTAGCTGCTTCCACATCAGGTGATGCGATGATTATAGCAGGGACCTTCTTATTTGTGGCGCTTATTACTCGGTGTTTGGCAAAAGAGAAAATAGCTAATTATGATATAATGAGCTCGGGTGGTTTGCTTGCTTTACTTGTTTTGATGAAACCAACACTTATCATGCTTGGCTTGCTTTATTTCCTTATCCCTAATAAGAAACTTTCCATTCCAAGAAAGTTACTTTGGGGAGGGACGATTTTGCTTATAAGTGTTGGGTTGTATGAACTCTGGAATCATTTCATGATTAGTCAGCAACTTGTCTACCAACAATTTGCAAATCCAAAACTACAAACTTCAATTTTTCTACATCATCCTATGATTTTTATTGACAATTTTGTCAACAACTTTATTTTGGGAAATAGTGGTGTGTCAATGCAGTACGGTCCATCTATTTTTCAGGGAACGGTTGGAACTTTCGGCTGGCTTACTGTTCCGCTGCAGATGAGGTGGGTTTGGTTATTTATCCTTCTATTCATTTTTACTTCTCTTCAGCAAGAGGAAAATCAACCGCATTCTACGTGGTTGAATAAGCTTATCGTTTTTGTTTCTCTTTTTGGCTTTGTGGTCTTAACATTCTTTGCTTTGTATCAGATTTGGAATCAACCAGGTTCTACTCAAGCAATTTTGGGAGTACAGGGACGTTATTTTATACCTGTTAGTTGTTTGGTTCCATTACTATTGGCAAATAAAGTAAAACATCTGACAATTTCAAAAGTAAGAGCTTATCAGATTACCTTTGTTGTGATGATGGTAATTATTGGGGCAACGGCATGGACGCTTTATCATGCCTACCATTTTATTGTCTTTATCTAAAAAGTATCGCAAAGGCTCAGAAACAGCAGTTCTCTCGGCTTTCCTTAATTTCCTGTCCCAAAAAGAAAGAAATAAAAATGAATACTGAACCAAAAGAAAAAGTCGCAATTCTTATTCCAGCCTACAATGAAGAAATGACGATTGAAAAAGTAATCAAGGATTTTCAGCAAGTGTTGCCCGAAGCAGAGATTTTTGTGTATGATAATAATTCCAAAGACCACACAAATGAATTGGCAGTACGTGCAGGGGGAACAGTTGTTTTTGAGCCACGTCAAGGTAAAGGAAATGTTGTGCGTTCGATGTTTCGGGATATTGAGGCTGATTATTATATCATGGTTGATGCGGATGATACTTACCCAGCGGATGAGGTGGATAAGCTCCTCGCACCTTTGCGACAAGGTTTGGCGGATATGACCATCGGCGATAGATTATCAAACGGGACTTATACATCAGAAAACAAGCGTACAGGACACAACTTTGGAAATAACCTTGTGAAAAACTTGATTAATCGTCTTTATGATGGGAATTATCAAGATATTATGACGGGTTACCGTGGTTTCAACCGGTTATTTGTGAAAACTTTCCCTGTTCTTTCTGCAGGATTTGAGATTGAGACCGAGCTTTCAATTCATGCGATGGACAAACGCTTCAAGCTCGTTGAAGTTCCCATTACCTACAAAGACCGACCAGAAGGAAGCGAGTCAAAGCTTAACACGGTATCAGATGGTATAAAAGTCATCAAGACCATTTTTCAACTTCTTAAAGACTACAAGCCGTCCCTCTTTTTTGGGAGTTTGTCTTTACTTTTCTTTGTGTTGGGGCTTTTAGCAGGTGGGCCAGTTTTGTATCAGTTTATTCAGACGCGTTTCATTGCATCTGTTCCTCTTGCCATTTTATCAGTAGGGTTGATGATTCTATGCGGTTTGTTCATGATGTCTGGTTTGATTTTGAGTACAATCGTGCGCCAGAATCGGTTTAGTTATGAACTTTACATTTATCAAGTCATTACTGCAGATAAACAAAATAAAGAAAGATAAACTTGTGGAACGTATAAAAAAATTGATTTTTTCTGAGACCTTCAAATATTTGTTTTTCGGAGGTTTAGCAACTATCGTGTATGCTGCCTTTAAAACTTTGTCATGGATGGTTTTCAAATCAGGCTGGTTGTCAGAGACTATCGCCCAGTCTGCTTCTATTATCTTCGCTTTTATTACGAATAAGCGGTGGGTCTTTCAGCACCAATCCGAAAATGTTTGGAAAGATTTTCTGACTTTCGCTGCTGGCCGTTTAACTTTGTTGCTTTTTTCTATTATGGTTAATTTCTGGTTTATCGATTTTCATCCTGAATTATTGATGAATTTTTTCCACATCACAAAGAATGTGTTGGTAGCAGGAGTGAATCTGTTCTTGCAAGTGTTCATCATTGTGATTAATTATATTTATTCTAAATTTATTGTATTTAAGAAAAATTAAGGAGACAGCTATGTCACAAATCAGACCTTTTTTGACCTTCAAAGGTCAAGCGGAAGAAGCAATGAACTACTATACCGCAAAGTTTTCAAACACGGAAATCACAAGTTTGCAGCGTTTCGAGGCTGGAATGCCAGGAGACGTGGGAAAGGTCATGGGTGGTTTTTTGTCGCTCAAAGGACAAGAATTTCAATTTTTGGACATGGCAGCCGGCAATGAAGTACCTGATTTTAGTTGGGCGCAGAGCTTTTATGTCGAATGTCGTACTCAAGCCGAATTTGCCGAATTTTTGAGCTTAGCGGACGATGGTGGTCATATCATGATGCATCAAGCCCCATTCATGAATTTTCAGACGGTGGCTTGGGTAACCGATAAATACGGTGTGACTTGGCAGCCAGTATTGGCGTGATGCGATGGATAAAATTATCAATATCAAAAACAAGAAAGTTCATTTTCTAAAGGATGAACATACAACGCTTTGTGGGATGTCAGATAGTGGTATTGCTGGTTTTGCGCAACCAGTCTGGCAAAAAACACAGGCGCAGGTTGATTGTAAGCTCTGTTTGAGAAAGTTGGAGAATAAATGAATGCAAAGATAGAAAATGTTGTGAAAAAAATTGCAGATGAGAACAATCGTGCGACATTCACAGAATTTCTGACTGCTCTTGAAGCCGAATTTCCTGAGCTGGAAGGCAATGTCAAATACAGCCAGCCAATGTATGAAGCACACGGCACATTTATTATCGGTTTTAAACCAGCCAAAGCGCATTTTAGCATTATTCCTGAAGCACCTGCGGCGGAGAAATTTAAAGCGGAAATCGAGACATTGGGTCTGGAATTTACAGATACTGGAAAGGTTTTTAAGGTCAAGTGGGCACAGGAAATTCCTTTTGCTCTGGTCAAGAAAATGGTTGCTTTTCAGCTCGAAGATAAGATGGATGCAACGACTTATTTTAGGAAATGAAGCAGGGGTTTACTCGAGGGAGCTTTGATTCTCACTGGATTTAAGGCACAAGCTCTAGGTGAAGAAACTAAGCAACACATAAGAATTGGTCTGTTTAGTCTCGTCAATAGAGGTTGCCCTAGCTGTTCATTCTATCATTGCTTTACTCTGCTGTGAATAAGTTATTGGCTTTCGTAGCACGAAGTGCGGAGATAGCGGACGGCTGAGCTGAAGTCTATCAGCACCGACAGAAAATTTAATAAAATAGAAAAGAGAAAAATCATGATTTTAATCACAGGCGGCAACGGTCAACTTGGCACAGAACTCCAACATTTGCTTGATGAGTGCGGTGTGGCTTATACAGCGGCGGACGTGGCGGAACTTGACATTACCGATAAGGAAAGTGTGGACGCATTTTTCGACAAAAATAAGCCCGAAATCGTCTACAATTGTGCAGCCTACACAGCAGTTGATAAGGAAGAGGACGAAGGCAAGGAACTCGGTGAGAAAATCAATGTTGACGGAACACGCAATATTGCCGAAGCTTGCGCACGCGTTGGTGCAACGATGGTGCAAATTTCGACTGACTATGTGTTTGGCGGCTATTTGCCTGTTGGCAAAGAATGGAACGAAGACGGCGAAGTCAAGCAGCCTGTCAGCGAGTACGGACGCACGAAAGACCTCGGCGAGCAGGCGATTGAAGCATCTGGTGCCAAGTTCTATGTGATTCGTACCGCATGGCTTTTCGGCTCTTACGGACCAAATTTTGTTTTTACGATGAAAAAACTTGCAGAGACGCACCCAGAAATAACGGTTGTCAACGACCAGCATGGCGTGCCAACTTGGTCGCGGACCTTGGCAGAATTCATGACGCACTTGGTAGATACAAAGGCGGCACCTGGCTTCTATCATTTGACCAATGACAAAGCAGCAGATGAAGATGTGACTTGGTTTGATTTTGCGACTGAGATTTTGAAAGACACGGATACACAGGTCTTGCCCGTCTCGTCAGAAAATTTTGCTGCAAAAGCAAAACGCCCGTTCAACTCAACCATGAGCTTGAAAAAGGCGAAAGCGACAGGCTTCGTCATTCCGACTTGGCAAGATGCACTGGCACAGATGCTGGAAAATGGCGATTTGCGGCCTTCAGCTGATATGGTCAAGGGCGATTTGAGAAAATAGAATTTGACAGTCTTGTCAAATCTTAAAGATTACAAAAAAGTGAGATTTCTCACTTTGAGAGGCTAAATGTGACCGAAAGGAACAGACATGAAACACGTTTTTATCATTGGCAGTCGTGGGTTGCCAGCGAAATACGGCGGTTTTGAGACATTCGTCGAAGAACTTGTCAAACATCAAAAAAATAAAAATATTAAATATCATGTGGCTTGTCAAAGTGAGAATTCGGATTTTGGAGCGCCAAATGAGCATTTTGACTATCTTGGTGCAGATTGTTTTGTTATCAAAGTGCCTAAAATTGGCCCTGCCCGCGTGATTGCGTATGATATTTTGGCAATTAACAATGCGCTTGAGCAGTGTGAAAAAGAGCAGATTGAACAGCCGATTTTCTACATTTTGGGCAATACAATCGGTGGTTTTATTAGTCATTACGCAAAAAAGATTCATAAGGCAGGTGGTAAACTATTTGTGAATCCGGATGGTTTGGAGTGGAAACGGACAAAATGGGCGCCAACTGTGCGAAAATATCTGAAATTTGCTGAGCGCAAGATGGTGCGACACGCAGACCTGATTATCAGCGACAATCAAGGCATTCTTGACTATCTACGCAGAGAATACGGTGCTGTCAAAAGTGAAGTGATTGCTTATGGAACTGAAAAAATCAGTTCAGATTTGACAGAATCAAAAACTTTGGTAAAATATAAGATTAGTGATTATTTTCTTATTGTGGGTCGTTTCGTTCCTGAAAATAATTATGAATTGCTTATTCGCAGTTTCATGGCGAGCGAAACAACCAAAGATTTGGTTATCATTACCAACTATGAAGGCAACGCTTTTTATGACGAACTTCGTGCCAAGACTGGATTTGACAAGGACAGTCGCATTAAATTTGTCGGCACAGTATACGACCAGAATGAGTTGCGTTATATTCGTGAACATGCGTGTGTTTATCTGCATGGGCATGAGGTTGGTGGTACGAATCCGGGACTTCTTGAAGCGCTATGGTCAACGCCTGTTAATCTGGTGCTTGGTGTCAACTTTAACCGCACGACAGCGAGTGATTCAGTCATTTATTTTGACAAGGAAAATTTGACAAGTTTTCTATCAAAAGCAGAAAATTTGACCGCCGTTGAGCAACAAGATTTGCACAAAAGGGCGCAAACGATTGTTGAAGAGAGATATACGTGGGAACTAATTTGTGCCCAGTATGAGTCACTTTTCGTGAAGTTTTAGTGACAAAATGAAACAGAGACTTACTTGATGGGAGTTTCAACTCGCACTGCTGAGATAAAGAGAGTAAGATGGATAAAAAAGCAAGGAGTTGGACGACGTCGAATGACGGAAATTCTACCGAAAGAGGAAAAGACACTGAAAGTTAATATCTTAATGTCCACCTACAACGGCGAGAAATTCGTCGCTGAACAGATTGATAGTATCCAAAAACAGACTTTTAGCGACTGGCAGTTGTTGGTTCGTGATGATGGTTCACAGGATAAAACCTGTCAAATCGTTGAAAAACTAGCTCAATCTGACAAGCGTATTCGTTTGATAAAAGCTGAAAACGTTGGTGTTATTCAATCATTTTACGAGCTTGTCAAAACAGAAAAAGCTGATTTCTATTTTTTCTGCGACCAAGATGATTTCTGGCTGCCTAGTAAACTCGAAATTCTACTAGATGAAGCCAGTAAACACAATAATGACAAGCCAATCATGTATTATAGCGACCTTAAGATTGTGGATAAGCATTTGACTGTTCTGTCAGATAGCATGATAAAAATGCAGTCTGACCATGCCAATACTCAGCTTGTTCAGGAATTGACTGAAAATACAGTAACAGGCTGTACCATGCTGATTAATCATGCGCTTGCTGAAAAATGGACAGATACAAATCATGTGATTATGCACGACTGGTATTTGGCCTTGATTGCTACAGCTCTTGGAAAACTGGTTTATGTCAATCAGCCCACGGTGCTTTATCGGCAGCATGATGATAATGTTTTGGGTGCACGAACTCTGTCAAAACGCATGAAAAATTGGTTCGGTCATTGGTTTAAAAAATATTGGTGGCTCATCGAAAGTAGTCAAATCCAAGCTAAAAAGCTTCTTGATTTTCCAGAATTAACGGTAGAAAAAAGACAGCTTATCATTGCTTATGTCAATATCCTCAATCAATCCGCCAGTCAGCGTCGCGCAACGCTCAATAAATATCAGTTACGAAAAAATAAAAACTTCCACACGCGAATTTTTCGGACACTTGTCATCACAAAATTCGCACACAAAAACAAAGACATTCTCTGAAAATAAAATTTTAGAGACCGTCTAAAGCAACTTGAACAAAAAAGGAAAATCCAATGAATTTTTTCAGTCGCAGAAATCAAATTCTGCTCAAAGAACTAATCAAAACTGACTTCAAACTTCGCTATCAAGGAAGTGCCATCGGCTATCTCTGGTCAATTTTGAAACCTATTTTACTCTTTCTCATCATGTATCTTGTGTTTGTGAAATTCATGAGATTCGGCTCAGCAACGCCTCACTTTGCGGTGGCTTTGCTTCTTGGAATTACCATTTGGAACTTTTTTGGTGAAGCCACAGGCGTTGGGATGATGTCAATGGTTGGCCGCGGTGATTTGCTTCGTAAGGTTAATTTTTCAAAGCCAGTTATTATTTTTTCAGTCGTGTCTAATGCAATGATTAATCTATTAATTTCGTTGGTTGTTGTAATTGGCTTTGCACTGATTAATGGTGTTCACATGACTTGGACAGTCATTTTTGCAGTTCCCTTACTCTTTGAACTCGTTATTCTTAGTGCGGGGATTGCTTTTATCCTTTCTACCGCTTTCGTCTATTTCCGCGACCTTGGGCCGATTTGGGAAGTGGTAATGCAAGCAGGATTTTACGGCACGCCGATTATTTACCCGATTACGCAAATTACTGACCATGCTCATTATGTCTGGGTAGGTAAACTTCTTTTGCTTAATCCGATGGCACAAATTATTCAAGATATGCGTTATATCTTGACTTTCAGCAATAATACCAATCCAACACATTGGCAAATGTGGCACAATCCGATAATAATTATTATTCCTTATATCATTCCGTTTATTGTTTTTGCGCTTGGATTGTGGATTTTCACTAAAAATTCAAAACGCTTCGCCGAAGTGATTTAAATTGAAGTAGAGCGAAAACAGAGATTCCCATTCCAACTAGATGCTTGAAGTGCCTAGCAAGAGTGGACAGCTTAACAGAACGATGCGCTGTTAAGGCTACGGAGATAGTGCTGCTTATATCTTATACTATTGCCCAAAGAGACGGCGCAGATAGCAGACACTTGCTTTAAGTTAAAGGAGTTGACTAAATGTCAGAAATTGCAGTAAAAATTGACCACGTCAGTAAATATTTTCGTCTTCCGACCGAAGCAACAACCAGTTTGCGTACCACAATGGTCAACCGGATGCGAGGTATCAAAGGCTATAAAGAACAGCATGTTCTTAAAGATATTGATTTTGAAGTTGAAAAAGGCGACTTTTTCGGGATTGTCGGACGAAATGGTTCAGGAAAATCTACACTTTTGAAAATCATTTCACAGATTTATGTTCCAGAAAAAGGTAAAGTAACAGTAAACGGTAAACTCGTTAGCTTTATTGAACTTGGTGTCGGCTTCAACCCAGAATTAACGGGGCGTGAAAATGTTTATATGAACGGCGCCATGCTCGGCTTTTCCACACAGGAAATTGATGAAATGTATGATGATATCGTAGAATTCGCCGAACTTCCAGATTTTATGAACCAGAAACTCAAAAATTATTCCAGCGGAATGCAGGTTCGTCTGGCTTTTTCTGTTGCCATTAAAGCTCGAGGAGATGTCCTCGTACTTGATGAAGTACTTGCCGTTGGTGATGAAGCTTTCCAGCGTAAATGTAATGATTATTTCCTTGAACGCAGAAGTTCAGGTCAGACAACGATTCTTGTAACCCATGATATGACTGCCGTAAAAAAATATTGTAACAAGGCAATCCTTATTGAGGATGGCTTAATCAAAATTTCTGGCGACGTTGATCAAGTTGCCAATCAATATAGTCTGGATAATCTACAACGTTTGCAGGCCGCTGATGGACAAACTCAAATGGCTGATGAATATGTCACTGATTTGAAAGTTGACCTTCTTTCACCAGTTCAAACTACACCAGATTTACCAATCAAGTTCGAGATTAGCTATAATGTAAAAAAGGAAACCAAAACTTATGTTGCTTTTTCTCTGACTGACGCGGACCGTAATATTTGGATTTATAATGATAATTCACTGGATTATCTGACTGAGGGGACAGGGAGAAAGAAAGTCGTTTATGAGTGCCGGCTTAGCCAGGTTAATAATATCAAGCTCAAACTTCAAGTTTCCATTCGTAATGATAAAAATGAAATGATTGCTTATGACCCAGATGAAAAGGTTATTATGGTTAGCCGCAATGATATTGACAAAGATGATTTGAGCGCAAATGATTCAGCAACAGGCTTGATTCAACGAAATGGAGCATGGGATTTTGCAAAGTAGGCAGAAAAAAGAAAAGAAAATCAGTAAACCAGAAAATATTTTCCTTGTCATCGCTACAGTTTTAGGTCTGGCTTTTGCTTTGCTTCAGCCACTATTTATTGAACCTGATTCAAGTTATCATTTTGACCATGCCATGTATATCTCAAATACAGTCGTTGACCGTGCAAAAATCGGTTTTCCTGCAGAGGATTACCAATCCGCACCGGTGCCTTTTGATACGGTAAGCACAATGATGAAAGAGGGAACCTATTTCAAAAATTTCTTTGAAACTAAACTTCCGCTTATTTCTCAGAAAGAAGCTAATCCTCGTGTAAGTGCGGGGTATGGCAAGAAGTGGAATTTGACTTGGTACAATGATGTAATGCACATTGTACCCGCTTTGGGAGTCAAGTTGGGATATATGATATATCCTTCTGTTGGCAGCATGGAAATTACAGCCCGTATTTTTAGTTTGATTTTCTTCATTGTATCTATGTTTTTCATTATAAAGAAGCTCAAAGCCTACAAAATGTTTTTTGTAGCTATTTCGGTTACACCAACAATTATTCAAACTGCAACAAGTTTAAGCTATGACTGCTACAATTATGTTGCTTCAGCTTTTATGATAATGGCGGTCATTAATCTTGCTGTAGATATACAAGATGGAAAAGAAATAAAATTTAAGTCTTTTATCTTGAGAATTTTGGCTCCATCGGTTACTCTATATTTTACAAAAGTAAATTCAAAACTACTATATTTGATTATTCCAGCTTTACTTATCTATTTGATAGGTAAAAAACTTAAAATTTCACTCAGTAAAATCCAGCTCATTCTCGGAACATTAGGAGCGCTGTTCCTTGCATTTATCTTCTTTTGTATCAAATATTCTAGTCATCTGGATTTAATTGGTAAGAAGTTATTTTATAGTTTCATTGAGCCTTATTATACAGTGTTAACGACAGAGGTTATTAGTGGAACGAACACCAACGGGATTCCTGCTTGGCTATTTCCTATTCAATGCGCAGTATTAATTCTTTTGCTTTTGTCGTATGAAAAGAAACGTGTACCGGATTGGTTTGCTTGGGGGGCTTTTGGGGTAGCTGTTCTTAATCTATTTGCTGTTTTAATTTCATTTGCAATTAATCCTGATTTTGTGGATTATGCAAATCGAATTATAACAGGCGCACAAGGAAGATATTTTACGCCATTCCTCTTGCTACTTCCACCAATTTTTAGCATCCTAGCAACAAAAATCACGGTAAAATCGGGGACGTGGTTAAAGAGAACAGTTATCCTTGTTAGCGTACTTGTCTTGGTATTTAATTTAGGGATAACATCAATAAAGTTTTATCATTTACAACTACCAGCAGATGAATATCGTTCGGGTATTTCACATTATATTTTCAAATAAAATCATAAAAAGAGGAAATAAATGGACAGGAAAGTTTCAATCGTCGTCACTTGTTACAATCACGAACATTATATTGAGGAATGTCTTCGCAGTATTTTTTCGCAGAGCTATCAGAATATAGAGTTGCTCGTGTTTAATGATGGGTCAACAGACCGCTCAGGTGAGATTATTGAGCGATTATTGCTAGAAAGCCCGTTCACTCAAGAACAAACGCATTATTTTTTTGAAGAGAATAGGGGAGTGAGTGCTGTACGCAATGATGCTTTAGAAAAACTAAGCGGGGAATTTCTCCTTTTTGTAGATAGTGATAATTTTCTTAATCCAAATCATGTTGAGCTTTTATTGAATAAATTAATTGAGCAAGAAGCAGATATTGCATATTGCCAACTTTGGGATTTCGAAAGACAAAATAACGTGTTGAGAGAAGACCTGGACTTTGAGCTTGGTAAAATGCTGGAAGGAAATTTGATTGATGCTTCATCTTTGGTTCGGGTTTCGAGTATTGGAGAAGCACGATTTGATTTAGGCCTAACTAATCAAAAATTGGAAGACTATGATTTTTGGATGAATATGATTATCAATGAAAAAGCAAAACCATATTTTGTCAAAGAAACAAAGCTAAATTATCGTGTACTTAATGCTTCAAGAAGTGACCGTTCTAATTGGGATAATTATTATAATATCTATTTCTATATTTTGAGCAAATATCTTTCTAAAATTCCACAAAAGATTTTGGAAGCAGCAAAAGCAAATGTTTTGATTTTTGTTAAAGGATACGAAGACGGTGTGAAGCTTTTGCAGGAAAAAGAGAGAAGAATCGAAAATCAAAAAACGATTATTCAAGAAAAAGATGAAGAAATTAAAAAAATACTGTTAGAAGTTGATTCTTTACAAGAAAATATAAAAATGATAGAAAAATCTGCAACTTTCAGAGTCGGGAAACTGGTGACATTGCCAGCGAGAAAAATCAGGGGGAAATTAAGAAAATGAAAAACCGGCTTCTTTTATACGTTCATTTTAATAAAGAAAATAAATTAAGTGAACACGTTGTTTACCAACTTCAAGAAATGAAAAAAACCTTTGGAGAAATAATGTTTATTTCTAATAGCGTTGTTTCACAGGAAGATTTGGCATTTTTAAAAGAAAATAATCTAATTACTGACTTTATGCAGCGTCCTAATCAGGGGTATGATTTTGTTGCATGGAGCGAGGCAATGAAAAGGTACGGTTTTCAGCGATTAGCTGAGTACGATTCAGTAACTATCATGAATGATACTTGTTTTGGACCTATCTTTGATTTCGAACCTATTTTTTCTTCTTATGAACAGCGGACAGATGTCGATTTCTGGGGGATTACGAATAATCGTAAACATTCGGAAAAAATTTGGGGAGAGAAAATTATTTTTCCAGACCATATTCAAAGTTATTTTGTATCCTACAGTCAGAATATTGTGAAAGAAAAAGAATTTGAAGCATTCTGGGGGAACGTGATTGCATACGATGATGTTCTAAAGATGATTGTTAACTATGAAGTGGCAATGACGAAATTCTTTGAGGATGCAGGATTCAAATCAGCAGTTTTGTTTGATACTCGTAAAGAGGATTGGACGGGGATGCCGCATGCGGATTTTTCCCTACATAGTCTCCCGCTACTAGTTCAAAAAGGAATTCCGTTTTTGAAAGTAAAGGCGTTTTCGTTCAATGGAGATGGTCCCACAACATCATTGACAATGGAGTATCTTCAGGATAAGAGTGATTATCCGCTTGAATATATTGTAAAACACATGTCGCGGATTGATTATCCAGACCGACCTTATATGCTGAATTTTAAATTTAAAGATTATAAGGTTC
>JAJXWC010000138.1 GCA_021781855.1 Bacillota bacterium
TCGCAAGTGGCTAAAGCCACAAGACGAAATGGTCAGAAGTCAAGCCGCTAAAGCGGCTGACCCTAGGGTAGTCGAGCGAAATTCGAAGCATAGTGTTACTTATCTCGCCGCCTGAAGAGGTAGGGGGATTGCGATTGCGACTAGCCACTTAGTGGCGTGGCGAGCATCGACAGCTCAACAGTACAGTGTACTGTTGAGGTTGCGGATAGAGAGAGAGCGAAGTTCTCATCTTTCGTAGCACGAAGTGCGTAGATAGCACACACTTGCTGAGATAAAGATTCAATGATAAGAAAGTGATAATGAGGGGGAAATATGAGTAGAATGATGCCGGCGCGTGTGCGCTCTGAAGGTGTTGCGCTCTATCATGCAGGGCTTTTGAGTGAGCCGATAGAGACGGATTTCAAGTTAAGCGCAGATATTGACGGTGAACAGTTAGTGTATGATTTAGATGGGGCACAGGACTATTGTTCTTGTATAGTTTTTCAGCAAAATCATCGCTATTGCAAGCACATTGCGGCGATTGAAGAATATTTGAAGAATCACGATTTGACAGACTCGTCAAATTTGGCAAAAGCAGAAATTTTGCAGCCGGATCCATCTCTTTATGTTGAAAATACAGCCTTCTTGAATGCGCTTAATGGTGAGACGCAGGTAAATTTCGGACTGGACCAATATTCGCTTGAGGTCAATGTGGCTGACGATGACAGTCTACATGATTATTTTTCGCTTTATCATTTTGTATATTTTGATTTGCGGCTTCATAGCGAGCGATTGGGCCGTTCATATGTGATTAAGGATTTACCTTATTTTTTGCGCTCCTTACGCAATTTTAGCCAGTATCCAATGGGAAGCCAGTATGTAGACTTATTTTTCGATAATTTTGATGAGGCAAGTCAAGATTTCTTGAATTTTTTACTGAAAATTGATGCACGTTCTGATGAAAATCTTGTCAAAGCCTTATTTATCAAAAATGGGCGTTATCTGAACTTGCCGTTTCTCTTTTTGGAAGAAGGCTTGGATTTGGCATCTAATTTGGAGCATTTCAGCTTGAAAATTTCGGAGCGTCCGATTGATTATTTTGCATTCGTGCCACTTGAAAGTGAAAATGATTTATTCAATTTTTCTGTCAAAAGTCAGCGTGACTTTATTGAATTCAAGCTGTCAAGAGAAGATTATTACAGTTTTTACGATGGAACTTTATTGTATTTTGACCATGCTTTTTATAAAGTAAATCAGGAACAAAGACATTTGCTGATATTGCTGGACAAGCAATTTCATACAAATTCAGAGTTGCGTTTTTCATTTTCAGATAAAGACAAATTAGCGCAAGCATTACAGCGGCTTGCAACGCTTGGAGAGATTCATGCACCGAAATATTTTCGTGTGAAAAAATTTGAGCCTACTTTTTTCTTTGATAAAGTTGACGAGAGAACGCTTTCTCTCACAATGACATTTGATTATGACGAGTTTCAAATTGACACTTTTCACGATTTGGAAACCTTAGAATTTTCACGAGATTTACGCAAGGAACAGCGAATTTTCGGCTTAATGGAACGTTTTGGTTTTGCCAAAGCATTTAAAAGCGATTTGACAATTTCGTCAAATTTGACAGAGAAATTTTTTGTGAAAATTTTGCCTGCATTCGAAAAGTTAGGCAAAGTCGCGCTTTCTTTGTCTTTGGAAAATTTAAAATTCGATGAAATTCCCAACATTTCGATTGACCAGCGTGGCGGTCTGCTTGATATTGCATTCGATTTACCTGATGTCAGTGAAAATGAATTTGCTTCGGTCATTGAAAAATTGCGTGCCAACGCAGATTATTTTGTCAGTAAAACTGGAAAATTTTACCGGTTTGACCAAAAATTTGACCGCTTAAAATCGGCTTTGCAAGAACTTGATGAGAGTTTTATAATCGCGGGAAATACGATTCAAGTCAGTGCCAATCGAACATTTCAAGTTTCCAAAATTTTTGAAAATATCACAGGAACATCGTTTTCTGAGAAATTCAGTGCTTTTTTTAATGATTTGACTCATCCGGAAAATTTTGATTATGCCAAACCAGAGCATATCAATGCAAATTTGCGTCCCTATCAAGAAACAGGCGTACGTTGGATGAATATGCTGACACGCTATTCACTTGGCGGTATTCTTGCAGATGACATGGGCTTAGGGAAAACAGTGCAGGCGATTACCTATCTTTTGAGTGCTCTGTCAAATGGTGAGAGTGCCTTGATTACAGCACCAGCGAGCTTAACATACAACTGGGCAAGTGAATTTGAGAAATTCACTGATGAAATTGACTTTGTCGTTGTTGACGGGACCAAAACTGAACGTGATGGATTGATTGAAAGTCCGCACCAAATCTATATTACGAGCTATGGTAGTTTTTTGAAAGACTTTGAAAATTATCAAAACAAATCACTCACATACTTGCTCCTTGATGAGGCACAGTATGTGAAAAACTACAGCAGTAAAACAAACAAAGCCTTGTCTTTATTGAATGTACAGCACACTTTTGCCTTATCAGGAACACCACTCGAAAATCGCATGGAAGAACTTTGGGCGATTTTCCAAGTTGTCATGCCAGGTTTTTTGCCCACACGTGAAAAATTCAACAAATTGGCACCAGCGGTTATTTCACGCATGATTCAGCCCTTTGTTATGCGTCGTAAAAAAGAAGATGTGCTTGAAGAATTACCAGATAAAATGGAAACCACGCTGTATAATAATCTGGCAGATGACCAGAAAGTTATTTATCTCGCTCAACTTGAACTGATGCAACAGCAAGTTGCAAGAATGGACAGTCAGGCGCTCTCTCGCTCAAAAATCGAAATTCTTGCCGGGATTACGCGACTACGGCAAATTTGTAACACGCCCGCTCTTTTCATGGATGATTATACAGGTGGTTCAGGCAAATTGGAACGATTGAAAGAACTTTTAGAAATGGTTAAAGATTCGGGACATCGTCCGCTGATTTTTTCGCAATTCACCAAGTTTTTCCCTCATATCGAGCAAATCATGGACGAATTGAATTTGAGCACTTACAAATTGACAGGCTCGACACCTGTTAAAGACCGGTTGTCAATGGTTCAAGCCTTTAATGCAGGGAGTCGTGATGCATTTCTTGTCTCACTAAAAGCTGGCGGTGTTGGACTGAATTTGACCAGTGCTGATGTCGTGATTCTAGTTGATTTATGGTGGAATCCAGCCGTTGAAGAACAAGCTGTAGCACGGGCTCACCGCATGGGACAAAAAAATACGGTTGAAGTCATTCGACTGATTACGCAAGGCACGATTGAAGAAAAAATTATGGAAATTCAAGAACGTAAAAAAGACTTGATTGCGAATGTGCTGGAAGGTGATGTAATAGATAAAGCACTTAGTGAAGCAGAAATTCGTGAAATTTTAGGGCTTTAACTTTCCAAATGAATAAAAATACGATATAATAAATGGTGGAACCATTTTTTAATAATTGAAGTAATTACTTCATCAGTGGGGAGATTCTTTGCGAAAATGCGGAGATAGGGCTATTTATCAAGCTGCATAGTGGGGAAATTAGCAGACACCTGCTAGCTTAAATTAAAAAATTAAACTGAAAATATAGATGAAGTAGAGACTCATTTAGTAAGAGTTGGAACTCTCCTAAATTTAGGAAAAACCTTATATCTGCGATATGAGGTCACATTGTCTCTGAGGTTAAGTCGCTAGAGCGGTTGACCCTAGAGCAGTCGAACGAAATTCGGAACTTTCCATTTCGAAAGATGCTTTAGCATCGTAGAAAAAATGGAAAATGTAGTGAAACAAAGTGATGGCGCTTATTCCCCGTTAAAAAGAAGAGGCTAGCGTGTACCACTGAGATAAAATCCAACGTTGCAAAAACAATGGGCAAGAGGACGAAGATGGCAGAAAGAAGAAGAGTCACATTTCCAATCATCGCTGATGACGAGGTATTGCAGAAAGACACACGTGTAATTTTCACAAACAAACAGCTCATCACAAGAAATCCGAGTCTTCAAGAAGAGACTTCTTTTAGTGATGCTCCAAAATCTGCAACAAGGAAATCTGAAAGTTTCAAACCCTACAAATCAAAGGTTAGTTACAGCACACAACATCGTCCACTCAATGGCGAACATAATGGCGTAAGTTCTTTTGATAAGATGCCGAAGAAAACCAGCGTTGATGAATCGAAAGAACGAGCAAAACGTGCCGCGGCTACTCTTCCTAAACCTGTTAAACAATATGTTTCGCCACTTGAACGTGATAAAGAGGATTTTTCTGTACGCCGTTCAAATTCAGCAACCTTGAATAAACGTCCATTAACAAATGACAATCCTATTCAAGAGATGAAAAAACGTGGAATGAATGTTTCTGATGCCATGACAAATTCAGGAATGAGACCTGCGATGCCACGCAATAGAGCGGATAATGCGCCACAGCCGAGAAGCTATTTCGAAGATAAGCGAAAAAATATTTTTGACCGTGGAATTGTTTAGCTTGATGAGCTTCTGCTGATTGATACGAGTGAATACGGTATAACAAAATGAAGCAGATTTCAGGTGGATTTTGAAAGAGGGATTCCCTCACAGATAAAAGAATCCACTTCAATTTTAGAGAGAAAACTCTGTCAGAGGGGCACCTTTAGAGGTGCTCTTAATTTTGGCTAAAAGTTTGTAAAGGAGAGAAGGAAAATTTGACAATCTTGTCAAATTTGACAAAAATTATCATGGAAAAAACCTATCATTTTATCGGAATCAAAGGGTCTGGAATGAGTGCACTTGCGCTGATGTTGCATCAAATGGGGAAAAAAGTTCAGGGTTCAGACTCAACAGATTACTTTTTCACACAAAGAGGGCTTGAACAAGCAGGGGTTTCGCTTTTACCTTTCGATGAAAAAAATATTAAGCCAAATCAAGAGCTTATTGCTGGCAATTCTTTTAGTGATGACAACAATGTTGAGCTTGCTTTTGCTGATAAAAACGGCTTTCCTTACAAGCGTTACCACGAATTTCTCGGTCATTTCATGGAAGATTTTACAAGTATTGGTGTGGCTGGTGCACATGGTAAAACATCAACTACAGGTATGCTTGCGCATATCATGAGCAATATAGTAGACACTTCCTATCTCATTGGAGATGGTACGGGGCGGGGAAATAGTGAAAGTAAGTATTTTGTCTTTGAATCAGATGAATATCAGCGTCATTTCATGCCTTACCACCCAGAATACACGATTATGACGAATATTGACTTTGACCATCCTGATTTTTTCCATAGCATTGATGATGTTCGCGATACTTTCCAGGATTATGCACAAAATATTAAAAAAGGAATTTTTGCTTATGGCGACGATGAAAATCTTCGCAAACTGACGGCTCCAGTACCTATTCATTATTACGGTTTTGGTGATGGGGATGATTATCAAGCGCGCAATCTTATCCGGACAACACGTGGCTCGTCGTTTGATGCCTTCTTTGAAGGCAAAATGCTTGGACATTTTGTGGTTCCAACTTATGGAAAACACAATGTGCTCAACGCTTTAGCAGTCGTCGGCGTTTGCCATCAACTTGGTCTTGACATGCAGGATGTAGCAGACCACATGCTTACTTTCCGAGGTGTAAAACGTCGCTTCACAGAGAAAAAAGTCGGCGAAACGATTATTATTGACGACTTTGCACACCATCCAACTGAAATTGAGGCTACGCTTGATGCGGCACGCCAAAAATATCCAGACCGTGAAATTGTTGCAGTTTTCCAGCCGCATACTTTTACTCGGACCATTGCCTTTGCAGACGATTTTGCGCGCGTACTTGACCACGCAGATACCGTTTATCTAGCGCAAATCTATGGTTCAGCTCGTGAAGTTGACCACCACGAAATTACAGCACAAGACCTTGCGGATAAAGTTCGTAAACCTGCACGTGTTATTAATGTTGATAACGTTTCACCTCTACTTGACCATGAACGTGCGGTGTATGTCTTTATGGGAGCGGGAAATATCCAAACATACGAAACAGCTTTTGAAAATCTACTCAGTCAATTAACAGACAATGTCCAGTAATGAAGCTTGATATTGTTAAAATAAATAAAGCAGAGACTTATTCAGTGGGAGTTTCAACTCCCACTGAATTTAGTCGAGCGAAATTCGAAGCTTAGTGCTGCTAATCCC
>JAJXWC010000139.1 GCA_021781855.1 Bacillota bacterium
CGACCAGAAAATTCTTCGATTTTCACAAGAAGTTCTTCAGGAAAACCGTCTGGGTAAACAGGGAACGGATTTTTAATATCAAGTCCCATAATTTCCCAATGCCCAGTCATCGTGTCCTTGCCGTTGCTGACCTCTTGAAGCTTCGTCGTGTAGCCCAGAGGACTTTGCGTACTTGCCACTGTTTTAAGTGCTGTGATATTTCCCAATCCTAGCTTTTGAAAATTAGGAACATCCAAACCTACAGTTTCCGAAATGTGACCAATCGTGTTTGAACCTGTATCGGGTGTTTCATGATTGAAAAAGTGATTAGCATCTGGCGCTTCGCCGATACCTGCGGAATCCATCACAATCAAGTGTACACGACCAAATTTTTTAATGTTTTCAGACATCATTTTTCTCCGTTTTCTATTATTGCCATTTCTCTTAAAAACAACTCTATTAAATTCATCTCAATAATCCGTGCTTTCTTCGCAATTCATGCTATGCTGTTAAGGTCACGGATAAAAAGAGTAAAACTCTCATCTTTATAGTGCGAATGCACAGAGGGAGCGGCTTGACTTCTGAGATAGGTTGAACCATCCCAAAGACGTTAAGCAGACCGTTTCGGATTCATCCGTTTACACAGGTCACTTAGTTTCTCCAGCTAGAGCTTGCCCCCAAATTCAGCGAAAGTTAAAACGCTCGCTAAATAAGTCTTCGTTATCATTATAACATAAACTATTCGTTAATTTTTTCAGGATTTCTCAAAAAGCCTGTTATTTTTTTCTAATACTGTTTAACTTTTAATCTAGCAAGTACTTGCTAATAGGCAGCAAGATAAGCAACACTCTCTTCGCAGCTTTGCTGCTACGAAAGATGAGAGCTTTGATATCAGGTTGTACTCTAACATCAGTAGAGAAAAAGAATCCCCCACTAATGAAATAATCATTTCAATGATTTTCTAAAAGATATTTGAAGCCTAATTTATCCGCTAAACAAAATTAGTTCCCTGTTTCATTTTGTTTGATGCTTCACCATTCCTTGAAAAACTAATAAAGCAAGAAATGCAATTCCAGCAATAACAAAGAGAACTTCACTATAATGTCCTTTTATTCCCGTCTGGAAAAAGTTAAGATGCAAGTTGAGTCCATCAATAAATCGTGACGAATACGTGAAACCAATCGACATCGCAATGTTAATACAAAGATTGTAAAATCCGATTGCTGTTCCTTTATTTTCATCAGGCATTTTTTCCAAACTCGTGTGCATTAAAGGCGCATACATCATTGCAAACGCACAAGAGCTCAAGATAAGCAAGGCTACAAACACTATCAACGAAGCCCCCATAAGAAAAGTTCCCGCCAAAATACTTCCAATAATAACGAGCATTGCAATCGTAACTGCGCTTACAGAATTTAATTTCCGTGCAATAAGTCCGGATAGACTTCCAACAATCGCTGCCGCTAAGCAAGCTGGAATAAACATCAAAGACACCGCATCTAGTCCGATTTTATAAACATCAGTCATCAAAAAGGAAAAAGCATTCAAGGTAAAGGCGGCCTGTGTTGAATAAATCAATAAAGCCACAACCAAAGTGAAAACAAACAGCTTATTTTTGAAAAACCCAATCGTGATGAAAGCATTTTTCTTTTTAGAAATATAAGCTAGAAACACCGCAACCGATGTAATAAATAAACCAAGCATCAGCCAAGAGAAATTCGTTAGATAAACCATGCTGGATACTGCCACCGTTGCTATAAGTACGATTCCTAGTATATCAATATGTTTTCTTACTCCCCTTTCTTTTGGCAGATATTTCAAAATAAACGGAATAACAAGCAAACTCAGAAGTGGCACGAGAAAAAGATTTTGCCAAGCCATAAAAGTCGTGATAAAGCCGCCTGTCAAGGTACCAATAACTGTGGCTAACTGAAAACTCGAAGTTGAAAAGCCCATATATTTTTTCTGTTTAGCTGGTTCAACATAACGCGCCACAAAAATCAGATAAAGCGTTTCGGTTGCACCAAGCCCTGCGGCCTGAATCACGCGCGCCAGCACGACAAACCAAAGATTTGCATGAACCAAATAACCAAAGAGCGAGCCTAAACTAATCAGACTAACTCCAACAATCAACAAAGTTCGAATCGAAATTGAATCTGATAATGATGCATAAACTACTGCGCCCATACCAATGACCAAACCCGCTAAAGTCACTTGCCAGCTTACTGTACTTGCTGAAGTTCCAAAATATTCGACCAATTTTGGTGAAATGATTTTAAACGAATTATCAATGACCAACGAAAAAATCATGAGAAAAAGAATAACTGGAACAGCCTTTCCTACTTGAACTTTTTGTTCTGTTTTTTCTTTCATCTGCATTTTATTTGCAGAAATTTGTGCTTCCACGGCAACCTCCGAAATGTATTTTTGAAAACTCATGAAAACGTTTCCTTAATTTGATAAATCTATTATAAAACATTTTAATTTGAAAAGGTATTCATGTTTAGCAAAATTAACTGTAAAATTTTACAAAGAAAAAAGAGGTATGCTTAACCTCTTATTGTTCCTTTTTCTTCAAAAATCAAATACATATCAACCATAATTCGACTGAGCAACTCCATTGGAATTGTGCTTTCCGCATCACCAGCCAATTCTTCTTTGTCTAGCTTCGTTCGGTAAGCAAGCAAGAGATAATCCGCAACCTGCGCAAGAGAACTCTGATAATCACAAGTTAAAACGATGGCTTTTGTTCCATGCTTTCGCGCAGCTTTTACTGCAGAAACAATAATTCCTTCATCTCCAGTTGAACTTACAACAATAATTAAATCCTCACTCGTCAGACGTTCTGCGTAACTCACCATGTTATCATAATAACGACTGATTGCATTTTTCCCAATAGTTTGAAGCCGATGCGTCAGGTCGTCACAAACCCCTGCATTTACTCCGCGCGCGATGGTCACAATAATCTTTGAAGATTTGATAAGTTTTACAATACTTGATAAATCGTCTGCATTAAGCAGATTTACTGTCCGCGTCACCTCTTCAACGCTTTTATAAACAAAAGTATTGGCTTCATCTGACAAGCCTTTTACACGCAAATTTTCTTGCTTCACATCAAGATTGTCTCGCTTCAGCGCATTCTTATAGTCAGAAAAGCCATCAAACCCTCGCTTTTTCAGTGTCCGCACTATTGTTGCCGAACTAACATGAGCAAGGTCAGCAAGCTGAATAATCGAATAATGCTGCACTTTTGCGCGATTTTCTTCTAAAAAATTCCATGTGTACATTTCAGCATCTGATAACTTATCCATCTCTGCTCTGCCCTTCTGGTTTCCTGTTTGTTTTTCGTTTCTCAATTATATCAAAAAAATCAGCATTGATGCTGATTTTATCTGTTTAGAAAAACAATATTCGCTCTTAAATTAATTTTATAAACCCCAAATTAACCCGCAGCCAAAGTCGCCGACCGACTAAAACCACTCACATTATTTACACCACTCGTTCGTGTTGTTTTCGCGAAATTCACTTTAACCGTTTTGCCGCCATTCGATAAACTGACACTATAACTCAACCTAACGAAATTCGTCCCTTGCTTATTCAGTGTATTCAAAGTGTTCACCGCATTTTGATAAGTGGTATTATCCGTGTTGTAAACCGCTGTTGCTGTTGTGAGATTCGTTTGGTATTGTGTGAGCAACGCTTGGTCTTGCGTAGGGTCAAGGTTATTCTGCTGGTCAGCCGTTACATCAGCTTGCGCTTGGTTGACCAAAGTCTGGGCTTCATTCTTTTTCGTTGTGGCGGTATCAAGCGCAGCTTTGGCATTGCTTACGGCAAGACTGTCTTTATTCTGAGCGTTCGTCCAGTTCAGACGAGCCTGAGCATTCGCATAGTCCGCACTTTTGGCATCCGCCTGAAGTTGCGCATTGAAATTGAACACAGCGTCATTGTAAGCATAGAAAATATTATTTCCCTGATAAGTTTGAGTGACCGCTTCCGTACTGGTTAGGTAGTCAAACTGTGGAAAATGCACATCTCCTGCTACTCCCGACTGGCTGCTTTGCGTGGCATCATAATGCCAGTTGTATTCTGGCGCAATCGAATAGAAAGCAATGCCTTCATAATGCCAGCCTTTCGTTTTTGCAAGGGTATTTTTTTCTGCGACACTTGTGGTATAAAAATGGAATTTGCCGTCGTACAAGCGATAAACGGGAATCGCACCAGACGAATAGCTCAGTGTGCCATCCGCTTTCCAACCCACATGCACCAAACTATTTTCTTCGGTTTTGGAAGTGGTGTAAAAATGCTCGCCACTATTTGGATTATAAACACGCAGAATGAGTGTTTTCCCTGAACTAACCGAGCACCAAGCTACTGATTCGTATTTCCAGCCCGCATTCACCAGACTTTGTTTTTCATTTGCGGAAATCGTCCAAAAGTGTTCTCCGCTATTCGGATTGTACAACCTGTAGCTGTTGGTATCTGCTTTAACTACATTAATACTAAAAAACGCTATTCCAATAGATGCTGGCAGCAACAAAAACTTAATAAATCTATTCTGCTTCATTCTTTTTCCTTCTTTGCATTATTCAATTTAACCTGAAGCTTTGGATAATTTGCTTTTAAAACTTTTTCTTGATAGGTGCTCTCAAACTCAATTTCTTGTTTATCACAGTAACCTTTAAAGATAACCTCATTTATATCTTCATGATTAAAAAAAGCGAATTTATCAGCTCCAGTAGAACCAATAGGATAGAGCACTGCAGAATAATCAAAGTATCCCATTACCTTGTTTTGATTGAAAAGTTGGGCACGACCTATAATCATTAACTTCTGTGTATTTGTTTTAACAGTAACAACACTTCCAAGCGGTAATGGTGACATATTTGTCGTCATTTATTTTCCTCCTGCATTTTTCGAACAATATGGTAAAGTTGATTGTATTTAAAAAATCCATACAGTATTGACGACCATAACATGATTGAAATGATATAAAAACTAATATATATTGTTTGAGAAGTCTCTAATGAGAAATAGAAAAACACTCCTGCACTTACTGCTGATAAGTAGGCTGTTAGTGAGAATATTTTGTTTCCTTTTTTTATCTTATGAAACACATGTTCTACAAATTTCTTGTAGACAATTCGATTATAAGTTTGATTCTCTGTTTTCTTCTTTATCCAGCTTCTTTCCGCAAAATAAATCCATAAAAAGCAAACTAGAGTCGTTACTAAGCCTATTCCTATCAATAAAAAAGTTTCTATCGTAGCATTAAAATTTTTTAAGGAGTATTGAATTAATGCCACTATTCCAGTGAAAACAATATAGAAAAAGAAATTATTGTTTCCGCTATTTGTAGTACTTCCCTTATCATGAGGTTTCATGTAAATCTCATGGGTTGTGATATCAATATAAAAATCCCCTTCTTTATCCGCAATGATAAATTTTGCTCTTTTTAGTTTATTTAATAGCATTTCAATTTCCTCCAAAATCTTCTGCCGAAGTTCCGCTTCTATCTAATCCACTTACTAATTGTTCATCATAAATCGTATACGTATTACCACTATTGCTTACTGCCGTATCAAAAATAACTCCTATACCAAAACCAACGGCAAGCCCAATTGGACCACCAACGGCGCCCCCAATTCCAGCATCCGTTATCGCACTAGTAACTGCACCTGTTGCCCAACTAATGCCAGCATCTGCAGTAAGTTGGCCAACTGTTCCAGTTGGGTCTTTTTTCAAATCTCCTTTAGCTGCTGCCACTAGCATTCCTAGTCCTGCTGTCCAGATATTATCGCCTGCAGCTCCCCCACCTATATTCCCAAGCTTCGTCAGTCCTAAAGTTATTAATGACATTAGGGTAGTCAGCCCAAGACTTTTCCACAAATTATTCGAGTTTTTTGATTTTGTAGCTTCGGATTTTAGTTGTTTTTCATATTGTTGTACGGCAGTTTGTGTAGTCTTACGGTATTGTTGAATCTGCTTAGCTATAGAACTATTTCCGACAGACATCGGCCCGTAGTACGGCGCAGGTTTGCCATCATGATATTCTGCTGCGACTTTCGCTTCAAGCGCTGGATTTCCAGCATAAGCGTATTCTTCGTACTGCTTCATCGTAGAAGCATTATTGCCATACTCCAGCATCCCCTCTTTG